>JAGLZW010000037.1 GCA_023131225.1 Candidatus Bathyarchaeota archaeon
TGTAACTTTCGGCTACGACCCAGCTAACCCTGTACTAGAAAATGTAAACATCCACGTTGAACCGAGAAAGACATTAGCTATCGTAGGTCCAACAGGAGCTGGAAAGAGCACTATTGCGAAGCTTCTCAGCAGATTTTATGAACCTCAGAAAGGAAATATAACGGTTGATGGCCACGACATTCAAAAAGTAACCTTGAACTCGCTTCATAAACAGATTGGGATTGTTTTGCAGGAGCCTTTCCTTTTTTCTGGAGCGATCATGGAAAACATAAAATATGGAAAACTTGACGCATCTGACGACGAGGTTAAACAGGTTGCGAAGATTGTTAGAATCCACGAATTCATCAGTAGCCTTCCTCAAGGATACGAGACTGATGTTGGTGAAAGAGGAGCAAGACTCTCTGTTGGACAAAGGCAACTGGTGTCTTTTGCAAGAGCCCTTCTAAGTAATCCTCCAATTCTAATTCTAGATGAAGCAACATCAAGTGTTGATCCTTACACCGAACTGAAAATAAAGAAGGCACTCGCGGTTCTCATGAAAAACAGAACATCACTCGTCATTGCCCACAGACTTTCCACAGTTAGGAACGCTGATGACATTGTAGTTGTTAACAAGGGAAGAATCATAGAGGAAGGGAACCATAGAGAACTTATGAAAGAGAAAGGAATGTATTATCACCTCTACAAGAAACAGTTCAAAGACACATAGCTGATGCGTGCATGACATCTTTGCTAGAGACAAGAACGGAAATGATGTGCTCATTGAACTGAAATATCCCTCTGCATCAAGCTCAGCTATAGGGCAACTGCTCAAATATCGAGAAGACTACAAAAAGAAGAGTAAGAATGAACAAGTGCGATGTGTCTTGGTGGCTCCACAGATTCCAGAAAGGCTTAGCACTTCTCTAGAGCAAAACCAGATGGAATATAAAGAAATCATTCTCTAATGAACATGCATGCAATGTCCATTCGCACGCGCGCGCATTTTCTTACATCTTTTGTTCTAGTAGTTAGTTCCAATAGTATTTTTATTATGGTTGTATACAATATAATACGAAAAATTGGAGCATAGAAGATGGAAATTAAGAAGAAGTATTTAATAGGACTGTTAGCGTCAGCTGTGCTAATTGGTGTCGTCTCAGGTGCTTTCATTGTTAGATATGTTTGGCAAGTTAACATGAGCATGGAATTAGTGGTGTCCTACGAACTGCAACTGACTTATCAATACGCCCCTTTTTCAAGTTACGACTGGGGACAGTTTAATCCTTCGGAGAAAAAATCGGTTTCATGCGGGCTGAATTATACAGGTAATGTGAATGCCAACGTTACATGGAACACTGTCAACTTACCGTCAGGATGGATTTTAACGGTCGAGGAACCGGATGGGGAAGGAGGTTTAGTGCTGTGGCCGGCTGGTGAATACCATGTGTATACACCTGGACTAGTAACCGGTGCTTACATATCCTTACAAGAATTTGATGGAGTGCCAAATCAATCAGAAACTTTCACTCTGAACTGGACGGCAAGTGAGTATACGCCTTAAACAGGAAAAAAACCAGTATCTACATCCGTTGCCTTTCTACTGTGAAGTAGCATAAGCAATTCCTAAGCTATGGCTGTGTTTATTAGTTCAGTTTACAGCCGTGAAAAATGAGGTTCTACTTCTCAAAATTTATGAGAATTAACGTCGTAATAGTTGCTAGGGAAGATAGACACAGATGAAAAAGCTTCACCTAATTGGTCTACTGATACCAATGCTAGTAGTTGTAGGTATCATGGGAGCGTTAGTCTCGAGTTTTTTCCTTAATATAGCCATGGCAAAAAGACCAGGTGTATTGTCCTATGAATTGCAATTGCAGTACCTTAATGGCACACGAGTTGAAAGCTACGATTGGGGACAGTTTTCAAAAGGACAAGCTAAACAGCTCAATTGTCAACTTGCCTATATGGGAAATGCGACTGCAAAGATTGCATGGAACTCAACGGTTCCTTCTGGTTGGAGTGTAGAAGTCTGGGATTACTCAACCGCTAAGTCTAGACAGTGGTATAACGGAATAACTAAAACTTTTACGCCAGGAAAGGTTCGATATATTAGAATCATCTTGAAAGAAGTTAATGGAGCACCCAATCAACCTGAAACATTCACAATCAACTTTATATCACTGACAACTGGTAGTAGGGCAAAACTAGGTTAAGATATTTCACTCATAAACTTTGAAACTGATGATTACCACGTTAAAGTTGCAACATCATTGCATGTATGCAAAATAGCATTATGAGCGTGGTGTAAAAGGAGCATGCTTGTATTACATGTTTATAAGTGAAGAGTAGGGTTTTTACATGTTTTCGTGTCAATTTCACTGCGACGTACATGACGGCTCATAGTGCGAAGCTGATGGCTACACTTAGGGCACCTGGGCCTATCTGAGACATCGCGCCATTCTCTGCCGTGCATTATCCACTTGCAACAAGCACCACACCAGTAACGAGTGTTGTAGCGTGAAGACATGGCAGTATATGTCTGTTTTTGGACATATTAGCGTTTACGTCGCAAACGTTTTTTAGCCACACCACCAATTCACAATAAAGCACATTCATTGGAGAGGCCAAACATTTCAGAAAAAACCCATAAAAAAACAGTAACCATGCCCCAGCAACCAGAAATAAACATAGGAACAATCGGTCATGTAGATCATGGAAAAACCACATTAGTACAAGCCTTATCGGGCGTGTGGGCTGCCAAACACAGCGAAGAATTGAGACGAGGTATCACAATAAAGCTTGGATATGCTGACGCCTCCGTGTACAAATGCCCAAAATGTGACATCCCAGAATGCTACTCCACGGAGCCAAAATGTCCAGCTTGCGGCACAAAATGCGAATTTCAAAGAGCTGTCAGTTTCGTAGACGCCCCTGGACACGAGGCGCTAATGGCAACAATGCTTTCTGGCGCTGCCATAATGGACGGTGCAATACTCGTCATCGCTGCAGATGAACCTTGTCCACAACCCCAAACACGCGAACATTTAGCAGCCATACAAATTGTCGGCATAGATAAAATAATTATCGTTCAAAACAAGATAGACATAGTTGACGAAAAAAGAGTCATGGAAAGCTATCGCGAAATCACCGAATTCGTCAAAGACACAATTGCAGAGGACGCTCCCGTCATCCCAATCTCAGCTCAACATGCTGTTAATATCGATGCCCTCGTCCAAGCCATCGAAGAACACATTCCTACACCCAAACGCGACATAACAAAGTCTCCTCTAATGTACATCGTCCGTTCCTTCGATATCAACAAACCAGGAACCTCCATTGACGACTTAGTAGGCGGCGTTATAGGCGGCAGCATTATACAAGGACAATTCAAAATGGGCAACGAAATAGAAATCCGCCCAGGCATACGAGTGGAAAAGCAAGGCCAAAGCGTATATGAACCTTTACACACCGAAATTGTTAGCCTTCGAGCGGGTGGAAAAGACATGGACGAAGCACAATGCGGAGGCCTAGTGGGAATAGGAACGATGCTCGACCCATCTTTAACCAAGGCAGACAGTCTCACTGGAAACCTAGTTGGGCTGCCTGAGAAGCTTCCTCCAACAACATCAGAGCTTACCGTAGAAACGCATTTTTTTGAACGTGCAATAGGAACGAAAGAAATGATTGTGATAGACAGAATACATCTCAAAGAAAGCCTCCTTTTAGACATAGGAACAACAATCACTGTAGGCGAAGTCGTTTCAGTCAAAGGAGATGAGGCGACATTAAAGCTGGGACGTCCAGTGTGCGTCGAAAAGGGAACGCGCGCAGCGTTAAGCAGGAAAGTAGCTGGAAGATGGCGATTAATCGGCTATGGTATAGTTAAGCAAATTGGAAACAAGCGCAAAGCTACAACACAAGAGAAACCTCAAGGATAAAGGGAAAAAAAGTTTGTCTTTAAAAAAATCAAGAAAGGTATTAAGGGTCATATTGGACTCAAGTTTTCTCTTTATTCCTTGCCAATTCAACGTAGATATTTTTGAAGAGCTAGCAAAAATTCTAAATCGACGGTTTGAACCAATAATCCTCTCTCCGACCTACAAAGAGTTGCAGAGAATAACTGAAAGCCGATCAACGAAATTGCGTCGACAAGCAACTTTTGCTTTGAAGTTTACTCAAAAATGCCGTCAAATCGCTGCGGAGAGAGACGAGGGTGAGTCGCATGATGACATAATTGTTCGGGTGTCGACGGAATTGAATTGCTGTGTTGCAACAAACGATAGAGTGTTAAGAAAAAGACTGAGGCGTAAAAACGTGCCAGTTATTTATCTAAGGCAAAAGTCACATTTAGCAGTAGATGGAGCCATCTAACTTTGTTACTGAAGCGCCAACTAGAATGCTTCTTTTAGTCAATAACTAAAGACGCTTCAAAAAGCTTTTTAAAATCCCTTAGAAGTTTATGTAAGGCGCGAGTTTATTCAAGTCAGGAGAAAGTGATAATGTTTAAGATTCTCGTTCTGGAAGACACAATTCGTATACCCCCAGAAAAATTCGGTGAACCTCTTACACAAGCGGGTCATGAACAGCTGAGAGTGAAATACGAGGGCATGGTAGATGATGAACTTGGCTATGTAGTAGCTGTTACTGATATTAACGTCAACCCAACTGGAAAGATAATTCTTGGTGATGGCGCCACATACCACAGGGTCTCCTTTTCTCTTATTACCTTTTATCCAAAAATTCAAGAAATCGTTGAAGGTGAAGTCGTGGAAATTGCTGATTTTGGGGCGTTCATTCGTGTTGGCCCAATTGACGCGTTGCTTCATGTATCACAACTGATGGATGATTTCATTTCTTATGATGAAAGGCAAGGTGTGTTGATGGGCAAAGAAACTAGAAGGAAACTATCGTCTGGAGATCATGTTAGAACTCGTATAACAGCGGTTTCACTGGCTCGGGGCGGGAGCTCTGGCAAAATTGGGGTAACTGCCAGGCAGCCATTTCTTGGAAAGCTTGAATGGATAAAGGAAGAAGTAAAAAAAATAAAGACCGAAGCTGAAAAAGGAAAGGCTATTGAAAAAGCTAAGGAGCAGGAGAAAAAACAGCAATGAATGAGAAAGCCTGTCGAGAATGTCACACACTCACCACAGGCGCGCTGTGCCAAAAATGCAAAACCGCAACTCTAAGTGACGATTTCAGCGGTCTTGTAATTATCATCGACCCAGAAGAGTCAGAAATAGCGAAAGTGATGGAAATCAAGGAAAAAGGACGTTACGCGCTACGCGTCCGATAACACAGCATTTCGCAAGTTATTAATTTGCATGAATTTTCCACAGAAAATAGGGGATAACTAAAACGCAACAAAAAAAGTCATGTCCAAATCTTGAAGCGAATTTAAAAAACTGTAGCTGCACCTATCCATCGTGTGACAAGAAAGGGAAATGTTGTGAATGTATTCGTTTTCATAGAGAGCGAGATGAACTGCCAGGATGCTTGTTTCCGCCCGAAGTTGAAAGAACATATGATAGGTCAATAGAGAGATTCATTGCAAGCCATGGGTGATTGACATCCGCTATCTCACACCGCAGCTTCGAAAAAAGCTAAAAAAGCCCTTAGGAACATTGTTTCAAGGCTCTTTGGAAGAAACAATGAAAATACTAGAAACATTAATTGAAAAAGAAAAACCAGCAAAAATAGTAACAGTAGGCGACCGAGTTTCACAAGACTTAACCACCTATTCTCTTTTGCCCGATGTCTTAATAATTGATAACAAGATCATGAGAAAAGAAATACCTCCCATCTCTGCAACGGCTGACAAAGTCATAAAAGTAAAGAATCCGCCTGGAACCATAACTGACGAAGCTTGGTTGGCAATAGAAAGGGCGATGCGCGATTCTCAGCGGACAAAAATTATCGTTGACGGGGAAGAAGACTTGCTAACATTAGTTGCCATCCTAACAGCACCTGAAAACTCGCTAGTACTCTATGGGCAACCCCACAAAGGAGTCGTGGCGATCAAAGCAACAGCAGAAACGAAGCACAGAGTGCAAGAAATTGTTGAAGCAATGAAAAGCAATTGAAGAAAACATCTAGGTGAAAATCGAGCCGCCTGAAAAAACATTAGTAATCAACACGATGAGCCCCGCCATTCCTAAGAACATACCTATTACCACAAGAAACGAGTTGGAGACTGCATTTGCAGGGGTCATGTTGTTTGTCCCATACATAAAAACAATAAGACCTAAAAGGCATAAGACTACTCCCACAAAAACACCTCTGGTTTCCAACGTGATCGCCAACTAATTATTCACTTACCAGACGAAAAGTGTTAAGCATGCAAAATCAATATTTGTAATATGAGTTTCTATGAAAATATTTAATAACAAGCAGAGTGGGCCCTTTCAAAAAGGATAATACATTCAAAAACATGTTGTATATGGGGGAAAATGTGAAGAAAGCGTCTCTAGCGCTAATGTTGTCTTAGCTGCCAGTGCCTATAGTTCTACACCTTTAGACCCTAAGTGGAACCTCCACTGTGACATAGTAGAGCCTTATGGAATCATAGACATATTCGACATAGTCATAATCGCTGGAAGCTAGGGAGAAGAATACAAACCCTAGTACTTATCAAAAGGAATGAAACTTTATAAGGACAAAAACACTTTTTTCTGTGCCATAACTACTCGTTAACGGAAGAATAGATTTGAAGTTGAAAATCCTCTCCCAAAAATACAACCCTTTACTAAAAAGAAAAGAAGTTGTCTTTGAAGTTGACCACAGTCAAGAAGGACAAACCACTTCACGTTTAGAACTAAGAAAAAATCTGGCGAACATGCTAAAGATAGAAATCGACTTGGTGTTCGTGGAGAAAGTAGAAACGAAAACCGGCACCATGACCGCCATAGGAGAGGCAAACGCTTACGAATCCCCCGAGCAAGCAAAACTAATCGAACCCGAACACATCATAGCCCGTAATGTTTCCTCTGAAAAACCCGCAGAGGAAACGGAAAAACCAAAAACACCGAAACTAGAAGAAAAAAAGGCGACAAAAGAAAAAAAACTTGAAGAAGGAGAACCCGAGAAAGGAGAAGAGGCAAAGGAAGTACCCTCCACTCCTAAACCCGAAAACCAAAAAGAAGAAGGAAAGAGAGAGGAATAGTAAATGTCTAAAGAAACTGAAAAATCAGAGGTCAAAGAAGAAGCTGGGACTGAAGAAGTTGCAGAGGAAGTTGTAGAAGAAAAACCCGTAGAACCTGAGAAGACAAAGGTGGAAAAAAAGAAGAAAAAAGAGAAAAAAGTTTTTGGCTACTACAAAATTGAGGAAAAAGGCTTGACACGGCTACGACCGTTCTGTGAAAGATGCGGTCCAGGCTACTTCATGGCAAACCATGGCAACCGATACACATGTGGACACTGTGGCTTTACACGGTATAAACAAAACCAAGAATAGCGAGGCGCAGAAGACTGAACCAGCCAAAGATGAAAATCCGCGTCAACGTTTCCATAAACAACATATCCGCTGAACGCTTCTGGGAAATCAGACGCCCCCTTCCTCCAGTAAAGATCGCTACAAACCTCAACCTCATAAGTATAAACAAACCAAGTGAAGATTTGTTGGAAGTACCTTTTGTTTTTACCATAAACTACAATCCTGCAGTGGCTCAAATCAGTGTTAAAGGCAAGGCTAACGTCACGGGAGATAAAGAAGAGCTTGAGAAGATATATGCTGATTACGGAGAGAAGAAAGCGCCACCGCCTATGATTGTACAGACCATTTCTAATGTTGTGTTTTTGGAATCAGTGCTTATTTCCAGAACTCTGAATATTCCCCCACCTATTCCACTTCCTAAAGTACCATTAGCAAGCAGAAAAAAGAAGAAAACTGAACCAAGTTATCGCGCGTAGAAAATTATTGCAACTATTTATTTCAATGGCACATACATCGACGACCTTGAAGCGCCAATGCCTGGTTGTCCATGTTTTACAGGCTTATTTGTGATTGCGTATTCTCCAAGATAATGCCCAATCATTTGAGGAGCGATTTCAATGGGGAGAAATTCTTTCCCATTGTGAAGTAATATTGTCACACCGGCCATTTCTGGGAGTATGACCATGTCTCGGGTGTGGGTTTTAACTATGACACTTTGTCCTTTATCCATCGCCGCTTTTGCAGCTCTTACGTTTTCCAACAAGATTCGTTGCTCAGCTTTGAGTCCGCGTTGTAGGCTTCTGCGATGGCGGGACGGGAGCAAAAGTATAAACTCGTCCATCGAAAGACTCTGCAATTGTTCGAGAGTATGTCCCCGGTACATGAATACTTTCGGCATTTTTTACGTTCGCCTACCCAATGCATCTTTAGGGCTGTTTATTAACCTTTTCCGAAGTTACTTTCTTCTTCTTTTCTTCCTACCAGTACTTCTAGCCGCAATTAAGCCTACTTTCTTGCCTGGTGGCGCCCCGCGTGCGACTGTGGTGACTTTGCGACCACCTCTCTTACTACTCCCGTAAGGATGCGCGGCAGCGACCATGGCTCTGCCACGTGTTCGTGGATATTTATGCCCTTTCGCCTTCTTTTTGTGGTATTTTCTACCGGCTTTAAGGAATGGTTTCTCAAGCCGCCCAGCTCCGGAGACTACGCCTATAGTAGCGCGGCATAAATCATTGATGTATTTCGTTTTCCTCGAAGGAAATTTTATCATGGTTCCTTGTGGTGTGTGGGCGACAACGGTTGCATATGTTCCGGATGAACGTGCTATCTTTCCTCCGTCACCTGGTGAGAGTTCTATTCCGCAGATCATGGTGCCTTCTGGTATGTTGCTTAGAGGAAGGACATTACCTATTTCGATTAGTGCTTGGCTGCCAATTTGGATTCTTTGGTCTTCGTGTACGCCTTCAGGAACTATGAAGTGATAGGCTTGGTTGTCTTGGAGTTTTATTCTTGCGAGGGGTGAGCCTCGTCCGGGTTCGTGGAAAATTCCTTCTATTCTGCCCTCGACGACGCCTTCTAGTTGTTCGTTGCTGATTGGAGGGTATTTGGCTGGAGCTATTCTCTTTTGGGTGGATGCTTGGAAGGTTGGTCCTCCTCGTCCTCGTCTTTGCACTCGAATTCGTACACCCATGATTCTGACCTGCCTCCTATGTGAAAGAAGATGGCTGTTTAAATTCTTTACTCTAGCAAATCTTGCTATTGTACATGTATGTTTTGGCGAGAATTGCGCGTGCACGAGATTGATGGAAAAGGTTGTTATGCTGGGAGGGGTTTTGCTTCGATTCCGAGTTGCTTCTTTATCTGTTTTGCAAGCGCATATGCATCACCAGCTCGGTAGTTATCGGTTATGGCTAGTTGTGGGTTGCTCTGCCTGACGTATTCCAGCAAACCTTTGAAGTCGGAGTGGTCGCTCAAGGCTACAACGTATTCTTTTTCACCTGTTTGCCTGCAAGGCGAGTTAAACTCCCAACCACTCACACAAACTCTAAACCTGTTCAAACCTATTTTTTTGCGCCAATTCATGTGATAAAAGGCAACATACTGCGTTTCTTCTTGTAAGGTGAGCTGTAGTTCATGCTTGGTTACGAATAGAGGTCTACAAATTCTTACTCCGTGTTTCTGATGGATTTTCGAAATTTGAAGGATTCTTTCAGGCATTATAAATGGTGCATTAATCTTTGCTTCGTGTAATATCTGCATTACCTCTTGAAGTTTTCCGTGATATCCGAAAACATAAACAGGGCCTTGTTTCAATCCTTTCTCAACGATAGAAACCAGCATATGTTCTACCTCGTCTCCGAAGTTCCTTGTGCGCCATGGACTACCATAAGTAGCCTCGATGATTAGAACGTCTGACTGAATGACAGGAGTGTTTTGGATTCGAAAGTCACTTGTGTAAAGGATACGTATACCATCAGCGTCCTCCACGAGCACTTGAGCCGTGCCAAGAATGTGGTCAACTTTGTGAAGAGTTAACTGCTCATCGTCAAAAATCAAAGGCTTATCGAACTCGATTGCTTTTACATTGCCCCTCAAGAGAAAACTCTGTCCTCTCATGACATCAATCAAATCTTTAGTTGCGGGCGTCATCACCACTGTGTCACAGTTTTTCAAACTTCGATGTAACCCGTTCATGTGGTCAGCGTGCGCGTGGGTCACAACTCTCAGAGGCCTGTTTTCTTCATGAGCGTCACAGGTTACATGTTTTCCCAAAAGGATTGCGCCTTTACTTGTCACATTCGCCTTCAATAGCAAGTCCATGTAAAGCAACCAAACTGCACTATTTGTTTAAAGGCACTAAAATCATTTATCACCCGACTTTACGCATCGCTGAGGTGTTGCCCTCCCTCTATGTGCTCCCGATAGGTTCTTAATAGACCCGGAGTATAGTTTTTTTTTGAGGAAACTGGTTTTTCATTAATCATCTTAACATCTGAAAAATTTCCTTAGTTCAAATATTGATTCCCTCTTCATAATGGATTTTAAGACAAAAAGAAATTGCATTCCGAACTGAAATGGGTAACCTTAAAGAAATTCGTTTAAGAGTTGCTAAGCTTCAGATGGAGACTAAGGAACTCAAACGCTTAAAATCAGACTGTGACCACATGAAAAAGTTCCGCAAAATGATTGTCAGAGAAAAATTCGACTAGCAGTGCGATGATTTAATGGAAAAGAAACTAGAAGAGACCTTGGGAAAAGCTCTTGACAAACTGCTTCAAGGGACTCTTGAAACCTACTACCAACTGGTGAACAAAAAATTTCTCAGTCTTGTAAAATCAAAGAGAGACTTTCTCTTTGGTATCATAGTAGGAGACTTACTTGAGGGCTTAGGCTTCTGCACATATGGAGCATATAAGAGATACCCTAACGATGAAGAATTCAAAGATTTACTCAAGATGATCCAAGAAAAATCAGAAGAAATACGAGAAAATATCAAGTCAATACTTTCAAAATAAATCCATCACAATAGAACACTATTGACTAAGATTATTTTTTCTCTAGCTGCTTTTTCATTGAACGTATCGGGTAAGAAAGGAATCTTGAAATAAAATCTCTGAAGCCAACATTCCCTACCAACGCCCCCATAAGAAAGCTCATTATTATAATTTCAATCCAGGCTTTAGGGATAATTATCGGTAGCATAAACATCATGGCAGAGCCATAAACGTACAAGACTAGGTAAAGGAAATAGAAAACTGTAAACAAGCATTCAGGAATGAATGATAGAAGTACAATGGGAACAGTGTGAGTAGAAGGGCGTGAGCTTTTGTTTATTTTTAATCCTTTGAAGAGTAAACCAGTTGTTAGGCCTGTTAGAGCCTTTCCGACTGGTATCCCAATAAGGGAAAGGAATCCAAGGCTACCTACTGTGAAGCCAAACGAGTATCCTGAATATATTCCACCAAGGAGCCCTACAATTGCTCCTATACTAGGACCTCCGAAGATTGCGGCGATAAACGTTGCAATGTGTGAGAAATCTAATGCTGCTCCACCCCCACCTGGGGAGGTGGCTGCTAATATTGGGGCAACGTTAATTGAAATTCCAGCGAGGACGTTTCCTAAGGCGCTCATTACAGCAATGAAAGCTATTTGTTTCGAGTTTAAGAAGACCATAGTGTTAACCACGCGATTTTACAAGGTAAACCACTAGCTATTTAAGAGTAACTACTCAAAAAAGAGTGGAAATCGTGTAGGTATTACATAAATGTTATACTTTGCATACTATGTCAGGGCTAGTCGAACAAATGACAGATCTTGTCGAAATATCTCGCAAAGCACTGAAAGCCAACAGCAAAGAATACATTAGCTTGATCGATGAATCCGTTGAACTCTTGGCTTCAGAAGAAGGGCAAATGGGAAGATTGAGCATTGAGGGGCGGGTCATTAAAGCGAAGCCTTCTGGGGAGGTAATTGTTATAGGTGATCTGCATGGTGACCTGGAGAGTCTTGTGTATGTGCTGAAAGCTTCAAAATTCATGGAAAAGGTAACACAAAATAGTGTTCTCTTGGTTTTTCTCGGCGACTACGGAGACAGAGGTTCCAATTCTCCGGAAGTTTACTATTTAATCCTGAAATTGAAGCAGCTTTTTCCGCAGAAAGTGGTGTTGATGCGAGGGAACCATGAAGGTCCAGACGACTTGTTGGCTTATCCCCATGACTTGCCAGAAAACCTGCAGGCAAGGTTTGGTAAAGAAGGCTCAGTTGTCTATTCAAAAATTCGTGAACTGTTCCAGTATTTGTTCACTGCAGTTGTTGTAGATGGGCTTTGTGTGATGATTCATGGTGGAGTGCCAAGTTGTGCTTCCTCATTAAAAGATTTAATTTTTGCTCATTTGATGCACCCAAAGGAAAGACATCTTGAAGAAATTCTCTGGAGCGACCCAGATGAAACTATCATAGGAACCCATTCATCGCCCAGGGGAGCTGGAAAACTCTTTGGTGAAGATGTCACCAAAAAATTTCTTGACATGTTAAATGTCAAATTTCTGATTCGCGGGCATGAGCCCTCTCAAAGCGGTTTCAAAATCAACCATGAAGGCAAAATACTAACATTGTTCTCAAGAAAAGGACCACCTTACTTCAACTCTTCAGCAGCATACTTGCAACTTGACTTATCCATCAAACCGCAAAACGCATATGAACTCATGCCATATATTCACAAGTTCTAACTCTCTAATTTCGACCAACTATCTTTTTAGCAAAAATATGCATAATGTTTAGCAAGCTAAGGATTAGGAAGAGCCCTAAAGAATGAACGTTGAATGAGAGAATTCAGCATGGCTATAACAAAGAAAAAACGAAGGAAATCGGAGAAAGCTGAGACAACTGACGTAGAAGAATACTTAAAACCGTTGCCTGCTCCTCCTGAAGAACATGCTCACGAGTTGAAAATGGAGAAACGCCTAAAACGCTTGCTTGAGGAACAAGAGAAGAAGCTCTCAGATGAAGAGTTGCAGTTTTACTCAAGGCAGATAATGTTAGAAGAAGTAGGATATGAAGGGCAGCTGAAACTGAAGAGGGCAAAGGTCTGTGTAGTAGGACTAGGGGGTCTCGGCTCTACGATAGCCATCCAGTTAGCAGCCATGGGTGTAGGACATTTAAGACTTGTTGATCGAGATGTTGTTGAAGAATCTAATCTGCAAAGGCAGCATCTTTACGATTTTGATGTCATTGGCTTTCCAAAGGTAGAAGCGGCTGTGAGGAAGCTGGAGAGGTCGAATCCCTACGTGAGATTTGAACCGCTTCCTCTTTCCCTTAATGAACACAACGCGGATGAAGTATTAGGTGAGGTGGACGTAGTTGTTGACGGTCTAGATAATATGACCAGCCGATATGCTTTAAACAGAGCTTGCGTGAGACTCGAAATTCCCTACGTGTTTGGCTCTGCCATATCAACCTTTGGAAACGCGTCCACAATCATCCCACAAGAGACTGCATGCCTAGAATGTTTCTATGGAAACCTTGATGACAACAGCTTGCCATCATGCGCTACAGTCGGAGTGCATCCGTCAGTCATAGGCGTCGTAGCAAGCGTAGAAGTCGCTGAAACTGTTAAAATCCTCTTGGGAAGGTCGCCAAGTCTCAAAAATAAGCTTTTATACTGTGATATTGGCTTTATGTGCTTTGAGGAAATTGAGATTGCACGAGCTGAGAGCTGCCCAGTTTGCGGGTGTCAACCTAAAGCTAGCCCCTTACCCTTGAAGCATGTTCTGGTTGAAGAGAGCTGTGGAAGAAACAACAAGAGAGTTTTCGTTGTAGTCCCAAAAGAAAATTTAAACTTGAAAATGGAGAAATTAGTTGGTCTTTTGAAGCGAGAAGGGGCACAGCTAAATGTAGAAGCCAAATTGGGTGTAACCTTCACGGCAAAAAGCGGAGTTCTGGCAAGCATCCTCAAGAGTGGAATCATGATAACTACGGGAACGAACAGCAAAGAAGAGACATTAGACTTTTACAAAGAAATCGTGGTTGATGGAATGGAAACCCCTTGGGCTTGCATAAGATAGTGATCTTTAGTATTCGATGCCTTTCCTAGGTGGCACTCCCTTTCTGAAAGGATGTTTAATCTCCTTCATTTCTGTAACCAGATCAGCCATCTCAATAATTTCTGGATGGGCATGTCGTCCCGTTAAAACCAGCTCTACATGCTTAGGTTTATTCTTAACCAGCTCGATAACATCGCCTATTTTTATCAGTTTCAAGTTAAGTGCCACATTGATTTCGTCTAGTATTACGATGTCGTACTCGCCGCTGACAACAACTTTTTTGGCTAATTCAAAAGCTTCTCTTGCACACCCTACGTCAACCTTTTCTGGGGGTTTTTTTGTTATGAATTTTCCGCGGCCAAAGGCTTTTAACTTCAAGTTTGCAAGTTGCTTGACGGCGTAAAGTTCGCCGTAGTCGAAGCCGCCTTTAATGAATTGTATTACATAGACTTTTAACCCTCGACCGATGGCTCTGAGGGCTAGGCCGAACGCGGCGGAAGTTTTTCCTTTTCCGTTGCCTGTGTAAACTTGCACTAAACCGAGTTCTAACTGTTGTTTTTTCATCTGGTTATTTGTCCTTATTGGGGTTTTTAAGCTGTTCAACTAGCGCTTTTTCTGCTGCGGTGAGCGGGTCGATTTTCTTTGCTAGGATTTTTGAGATTAACACGTCTAGTTCGCCGCTCCTTCTCAGTGTCTCTATAATGTATTCAGTGGTTTTCTGCCTTATCGCGTCTACAAGTTCTGTTTCCACTATTCTTTTCTGTCTCAGGTCGGCTTCGCCTTTCTCGAGGTATTCTCTGTGTTCATCCATCTTGTCTAAGAGTTGGACGGTCCCCTCGCCGGTAATGGCTATGGTTTTGATTATTGCTGGGGTCCATTTACCTTTTTTATTACCAAGTTCTAACATGGCTTGGATGACGGTAACTGCTTTGTTTGCGTTTTCGCGGTCAGCCTTGTTGATGACGAAAATGTCACCTATTTCCATGATGCCAGCTTTTATTGCTTGAATTTCGTCACCAAAGCCTGGAGTTAGAACCACAACAACCGTCTGGGCTACTTTAATGATGTCTACTTCTGACTGTCCGGCTCCGGCAGTTTCCACGATAATTACATTTTTGCCAGCTGCGTCCAGGACGCGAACAGCATCTTTTGTGGCTTTAGACAAGGCTCCAGGGTTATTTCGTGTTGCCATGCTTCGGATGAAAACTCCTTTGTCAGTGCTAAGATCTTGCATGCGTATGCGGTCGCCTAAGAACGCTCCGCCAGAAAATGGGCTGGTGGGGTCAACAGCCACTACTCCTACAGTTTTACCTCGCTGCCTCAGTTCCCTGACTAGTTTCTCAATTAAAGTGCTTTTTCCCGCTCCGCCTGGTCCTGTTATCCCGATTATTCGTGCTTTCCCAGTGTGGGGATAAAGCAGTGATATGATTTTTTTGGCTTCCAGGGTGTTATTTTCTATGAGTGTTATTACTCGGGCTACAGTTCTGCGGTCTCCTTTCAGTACTGCGTCGACAAGCTGTTGAGCGTCGATCAATTCTTATCAACGGCTTTTCTCTACACTTTTTTTGACAAAATTTACTATGGTTTCTGTTGGTGTGCCAGGTCCAAAGGTTTCTTTTATTCCTAGCTGCTTAAGAGACGAAACATCTTCTTCTGGGATTATACCACCAGCAAATACAATGACATCATGTAGTCCCTTTTGCTTGATGAGTTCCATTATTCTAGGGAAAAGTGTCATGTGAGCGCCTGACAGTATGCTAAGTCCTAGAATGTCAACATCTTCTTGTAAAACTGTCTCCACTATTTGTTCGGGTGTTTGTCTCAGCCCTGTGTAGATGACTTCCATTCCAGCGTCTCTTAAAGCCCTCGCCACAATTTTTGCGCCTCTATCGTGGCTATCCAACCCTGGCTTTGCTACAAGAACTCGGATTTTTCTATCTTGCAATGTCTAAATGCCTCCTCCTAAACAACTATCAATTCCTTATATTCTCCATACACTTTTCGAAGGACACCACATATTTCACCTATCGTCGCATAAGCTTTTACAGCTTCAATTATTATAGGCATCAAGTTTTGGTCTTTGTCTGCCGCATCATGAAGTTTGCCTAAGGCTTGTTCTACTTTAGCATTATTGCGTTCGCGCCGAAGCTTTTGAAGTGTCGCCACTTGTTGTTCTTCAACTCCAGGGTCGATGCGTAGGAGTTCGATGGGGCATTCAGGTTCTTCGATGAAATATTCGTTCACGCCAACCAACGTTCTCTCATTGCTGTCAATTTCACGTTGGTACTTATAGGCGCTATCAGCGATTTCTTTTTGGAAGAATCCTCTTTCGATGGCTTCGTAGACGCCACCCATGTTGTCGATTTTTTCAATGTATTCCCTGGCTTTTTCTTCCATCTGATTTGTTAATGTTTCCACGTAATAGCTTCCTCCAACTGGGTCTATCGTATTTGGGACACCACTTTCGCATGCAATTATCTGTTGTGTGCGCAGGGCTATACGAACAGCTTCGTCGGTGGGAAGGCATAACGCTTCGTCGTGACTATTTGTGTGCAAGCTTTGTGTCCCCCCAAGTATTGCAGCAAGCGATTGGATTGTGACGCGGATTATGTTGTTGAGCGGCTGATTAGCTGTTAATGTACAGCCAGATGTTTGGACATGCATGCGCATCCACATGGAGCGTGGCTTTTGGGCGTGGAATCTGTTCTTCATAAGTTTCGCCCAGAGTCTACGTGCCGCTCGGAATTTAGCTATTTCTTCGAAAAGATCGTTGTGGCTGGCGAAGAAGAAGCTTAAGCGTGGGGCGAAGTTGTCTACTTTGAGTCCTCTTTCAATGGCTGCTTCTACATAGGCGATGCCGTCGTAAAGTGTGAAGGCTAGTTCTTGAATGGCGTTTGAGCCTGCTTCGCGGATGTGGTAGCCACTTATGCTTATAGGGTTCCATTTTGGCAGATTTTTAGTGCAGTATTCAACTATATCTATGACAAGTTTGACTGATGGCCTTGGAGGAAATATGCAGAGTTTTTGAGCGAAGAATTCTTTGAGAAGGTCGTTTTGTGTCGTGCCTCCAAGCATTGTGCGTGGAACGCCTTGTTTGTCTCCTATGGCGACATACATTGCCAACAGTATGGCTGCAGGGCCGTTTATGGTCATGCTGGTTGTTACTTTGTCAAGAGGAATTCCGTCAAAGAGAATTTCAAAATCTTTGAGCGATGCAACTGCGACACCGCATCTGCCTACTTCGCCTTCTGACATCGAATGGTCAGAGTCGTAGCCCATGATACTAGGGTAGTCGAAGGCGATACTGAGACCCGTTTCCCCTTCATGAAGAAGATATTTGAACCGTCTATTCGTTTGCTCTGCAGTGCCAAAACCGCTGAACTGGCGCATTGTCCATAAGCGGCCTCGATACATTGTGGCATGTACGCCGCGGGTGAAGGGGTATTCTCCTGGGAATCCTATGTCTTGAATGTAGTCGACGCTATTGGTGTCCGTCGGGGTGTAGAGTCGTTCTATTGGGATTTCTGAGGTGTTGTAAAATTCTTTTTTTCTTTCCGGATGGCGTTTTAGCCAATTCGAAGCTGTGGTTTTTTCCCATTGTTCTTGTTGTTTAGTAAGTTTGTTATGTTCCTTGGGTTCTTGAGAGGTCAATGTTTATGGTGCTCCTTTGGAGAGTTGAGATAGATAGAGTTGTTAGATAGCCTAAAAAGTTATCTTCTTCGATGGTTTTGCATCTCGATTATTTATGTTTCTGTAGCCTATGATTGCATTCTTTCTGTTGTATTCAGAATAATATGATCAAGTCTTTGAGAGAGTATGCTTGTCGCTTTTGGGTCGAGTTGTCCAACGTAGCCTTCAAATGTGTGGGCGGGATTTTCAGCTCTTGATTTTCAGAGGGTCTTTTAATAATGATGCGAGTGTATTAGGCAAGCTATAAATAGAGATTGATGTGAAAATTAAAGCTCTCATATGTGTGGTGTTGTTATTGGGAAAGCTTGACAAACCTGTCCTTGAACTGTTGCGAAGCTCTCCAGGGCCTTTAACTTTGGCTGAAATCGCTGAGAAACTCAGCAAACCAGAAAAAACCGTCTATAGAACTCTGAAGAGGCTCTTCGAAAAAAACCAAATAAACACCAAGGGCCGCCAATACACAATTGCAAAAGAATGAGTCTAGCTTAACATAAAATCAAAACGACTAATGCGATTTTAGAAATCTATAATGTGTTTGTACAGATATTGCGTGTGCATATAGTATTGTTATCGGATTTATGATGGAATTGCTTGTAGGAAAACTCTTGCACAATCCATGCATATATACGTGCAAAAACATAAGAAGGAGAACACGCATCAGAAGAAAAGAAACAGTTGGTAAGAGATTTAAATAATGGTCTATTGCACCAAGAATGGTGGCTCGATTGTTATTTATTTGCCTTGCCTGTCTGTATGAAAATGCTATGCTTAGCTGGAAGTTTGCATCATGAAGCCTTTGCCCAAAAAAATTGATTTTCTTGCCACTGAAGAAAAGTGGCAACGTAAGTGGGAAGAATGGGGTATCTATCACTTTGACTGGAACGATTTTTCTAAACCTACTTTCAGCATCGATACTCCTCCGCCCTACCCAAGCGGCGAATTTCACATGGGTAATGTTCTTGACTGGACTTATTTCGATATCATTGCCCGCTACAAACGCATGCAAGGCTATAATGTCTACTTCCCCCAAGGCTGGGACTGCCATGGCTTGCAGATTGAGAGAAGAGCTGAAAAAGAATATGGAGTCAGAAAGTCTGATACTACAACGGCTGAATTTATCAACCTCTGCAAAAAATTCGTGGATAAATACATTAGCATCATGAAAACCGCCATAAAACAGCTGGGCTGCAGCAACGACTGGACAGTTGAATACAAAACCATGAACCCTGACTACTGGCGCCGCACCCAACTAAGCTTCATAATGCTCTACAAGAAAGGCTACATCTACCAGGGCACTCACCCAGTAAACTGGTGTCCCAGCTGCGAAACAGCCATAGCGGACGCCGAAGTAAACTACGAAACACGCCAAGGCGCTCTCTACCACATCAAATTTCCACTAGAAAAAAGCGGCTACCTAACTATTGCCACCACACGTCCCGAACTTATACCAGCCTGCGTCACCGTCGCCGTTAACCCAAAAGATGAACGCTACAAAAAGTATGTAGGCAAAAGCATTCACATTCCAACTGCAAACCGCACCGTTAAAATAATTACTGACAACATGGTGGACCAGGAATTTGGCACTGGCGTAGTCATGATTTGTACTTATGGCGACAAAGCAGACGTGAAAACTGTAGCTAAACACCGGCTCCTTTCTGTCACAGTTCTAACCAAAGACGGGAAAATGAATAAAAACGCAGGTAAATATGAAGGCTTAACGATCCAAGAAGTCAAAAAAGCCATTGCAGAAGACCTCAAGCAACAAGGGTTGCTGATTAAAATTGAGCCTATTCAACAAGAAGTCGGCTTATGTGACCGTTGTGATACTCCAATCGAAATATTAGAAACAAAGCAGTGGTTTATGAAAACCCGCCAGCTGACAGAGCAAGTGGAAAAAACAGCGAACGCACTAAAATGGTATCCAAACTACATGAAAACCCGCCTTATCGACTGGGCAAAATCCCTTGATTGGGACTGGGTCATCAGCCGCCAACGAGTCTTTGGCACTCCAATTCCCATATGGTACTGCAAGAAATGTGGCGAAATAATATTGGCAGAGGAGAGTTGGCCACCGATAGATCCGAAACAAGAAAATCCAAGAATCAAGGGATGCTCAAAATGTGGTCACGAAAAATTCGTTGCTGAAAGAGACGTCTTTGATACTTGGATGGATTCTTCCATAACTTGTGCTGTGCATGCAGGATGGCCCGACAAGTCAGAAGAGGAGTGGCGTAGACTTTTTCCTGCAGATCTTCACCCTTCAGGAACAGACATCATCCGTACCTGGGCCTACTACCTTATGGTACGTCACCTCGCGCTTTTCAACGAAACACCTTACAAGGCCTGTCTCATTAATGGCATGGTTCTTGGCGATGATGGGCGTAAGATGAGTAAAAGTCTTGGCAACTACATTACCGCTCATGAAGTCTTCAAGAAGTATGGTGCAGATACAAGTAGGCAGTGGGCGGCAGGCGGCGGTACTACAGGCTCAGACATACCTTTCCGCTGGCCAGACGTAGAGTATGCATGGCGTTTTCTCATAAAACTATGGAATGCCTCCCGATTCGCTGGTCTGCTGTTGAAAGACTATGAACTGGCAAAAACTCCAGAGCTAACTCTTCTGGATAAGTGGGTTATAGCTAGAATGAATCGAGCAACGCTGAGGGTTACTGAGGCCTTGGAAAAGTGTCAATTTAACATAGCCATTGAAGAAATTAGAAATTTCGCTTGGCGTGACCTCTGTGATAATTATATTGAAGCGGCGAAGCATAGACTCTACAAAGGCGACGTGTATGGCCAAGAGAAACGTGAAGCCGCCCAATACGCACTTTATACTACTCTTTATCGTCTTCTTCAAATATTCGCCCCAATCGCTCCCCACATTACGGAGGAAATCTATCAAACGATGTTCGCTGAAAGTGTAAAACAAAAAAGCATACACTTGTCACCGTGGCCACAAGTGGAAGAGGCGAAGATTGACGAGGAAGCTATTGAGAAAGGTGACTTACTTGTTGCGGTGATTGGTGAAATCAGGCGAGAGAAAGCAAGAAAGAGGATGCCGTTGAACGCTTCGATTGAAGAGTTAACGATCTACGGAGGAACTAAAGAAAATGCTAAAACGTTGGCCGAGTCTTCTGAGGACATCGAAGGTACTTGCAAGATTGAAAAGATAAACATACTACCACGAGAGGGCGAAGGTGTGGAGGTTGAAGGTCACCTTGAGATACGGTTCGTTGGCTTATAGGGCTTGGCTTTTCTTAGATTTCCACCAATGACTTTTCGTAGTCTAAGACAACGTATTTTTTACCTTTTTGGAGCACTTTATGACCTTCGCTTTCTAGAAACTTTCTTTGTGCTTCTACCCCACCAGGATATTTTGGATTTATGACCCCACCTGTTTTTAGGATGCGCCAATAAGGCGTAACGTCTTTCCCACCCTTCTCTTTTTCTTCCTCAGCGGCGTTGGCTGCAATCCAAGCAAAGATACCTGTAGTTAAAGGACATCCGATTGTTGCATTATGCTTTTTAGCAAGGGCAATGCGAATTTCGTTTAAGGTTATAAGATTTCCTTTAGGCACTTTTTTCATCATCTCGTCAACTTCTATAGGTGCAGGGATGACTACTGTTCCCGTACCCCACCTTTTGCTCATTTTATCAGTGATTTTTTCCACTTTTGGCAGATCTTTGCTGTCTTTCAACTTTTCAGACCAGCTTTTTGGCAAAGTCTACTCCTCGGTTTATTGTTCGATCGCTGTGCTAATAAGCGTTGGTAAAATCGGAGTGGCCAAGAAATCATGTGCTACGTTTAGACTTTTCTCGACAATATTTGGAATCAAGTAGCGCGCGTCAAGAGGAATATTGTTTACGGAGTTAGGTTCGTATCTTTGTTTAAATTTTTAGAATAAACCTCAAAGCCTGGTTTATTTTATCTGGAGTCTCCTTTGATGAGGTCTTTTAACACTTCTTTCACAGGCATCTCAAAAAGCTCTCGCAGACGATTCAACAATTCTGTTCCATTTTGGGTTATCGAATAGTATTTAATGCGACGTCTACCCCTTTGTGTCCACTCGCCAGCTATGAAACCTCTTTCTTCTAACTCATATAAGAGAGGATATATTATTCCCGGATGGAAGTTTTGTCCAGTTAATCTCTTCATCTCCTTAACAAGTCCGTAGCCGGACATGGGTTTCTGGCTTATAAGCCATAGAATAACGACTCTGCTGAAGCCCCTCAAAGTGGCTCTAATTAAGTCTCTTTCCGCCTCAGTCATAAAGTAGACACCTCAAATAGGGTTCATTTTGATTATATCCAACATTCTTATTAACTCCTTTCCACATAACACCTGCAAAAGGTTGATATATCAAAATTCAAACTATTATTATGGAGTTGGGTCTCCGTGGTTAACATCATCAATGCGTTTCTAACTGGCCTCGAGAGACCGCTCGTACTTTGGCTTTTGTCTCGTGGACCTATGCACGGATATGAAATTATTAAGGAGTTTAAGAGATTAACGGGGCAGAAATTGAAGCCAAGTAGCGTGTATCCCCTTCTCCACTGGTTAGAGGACGAGGGTTTTCTCGTCAGTGAATGGATTAAAAAAGGTAAACGCAACCTAAGGCGTTATCGCTTAACCGCGAAAGGAGAAAATCTTCTTTTGAAAGTGCGCAACTTTTTCAACAAGCCAATTAGAAATGTAATCGCTGACTTGTTAAGTGAACAAAAAGGAAAATGAGTCTACAAGCCAAGTATTTTTCCCACCAACACATAAGCCCCTACTACAGTTATTATTATAACTCCAAATTTTCTTGCTGTTTTCTGTAGGCTGACAACATTTTCTGTCGTTGGATTTTTAGTCGTAATTAGGTAACGCTTGGCAATTGGTATGAAAAACGGGAGCGGTAAGAAAAACAGAAGAAAATAGTTGAAAGGCAATAAGCCAAAAGCCGCGTAGATGAAAGGCAAGAGCCCAGTTATGAAAGATAAAAATCCTATAGTAATAATGCCTTTCTTTCTTCCATACTTAACAACGAAAGTTTGAACTCCCATCTTATGATCTGCTTCATAGTCTCCAAGTGCTTGCAAGATGTGGCCGCTAGAGTGAGCTAACATAAACGGTATTGCACCCGCCAGAATGAGCAGGATGTTGACATTCGATTTGGAAGATGCGCCTACTCCCATTAAAAACGGAAGCAGACCAGCACCTACGCCTGAAACGACGAAATCCATAACCGGCACACTTTTCAGACGAAAAGGCGGGACAGAATAGGCAATCCAAAGGGTAAAATAAACAAGGAACAATGATATAAGAACCCTGTCAACTAAAAATATTGAGAATAAACATAAAATAATCAGTGAAAAAGAAAGAATTAACGCTGTTCGTGGCGCTATCTTTCCAGAGGCAACAGGGAGATTAGATTTTACTACGTTCCCCTGATCCTCCTCTCTGTCGAAATATTGATTCAAAATAAAGATGCTGGCTGTAGCAAATGAGAAAGCAAACAAGACAATAACAATGCGTTCAGGGGGAGGTAAACCTAGGAAAATGCTCCCAAACCCCAAACAAAAAATCCACCCAAGCCAGCTCTCGATTCTGGCAACTTTGAGGTACTCCTTAAGAATCTTAGTTCCCTCCTGTGCGGCTTCACTTCTTTTCGTGAACCAACATAGGGCTCCGGGCTTCATACGTTATTAAGTAAACTACAGTCGTGATGTGTTCTCGACTTCCAAAACTAAGTTTCACGTCCAAGATTTTAGCACCCTTATTCTGAAGGCTTTTTAATATTCTGTTTATTGACGTGGTATCCTTTTCTGTGTCAAATCTGCCCGTGCTAAAGGAGCTAACTAATTGGACAAAAACAGGCATTCTTTCGCTCCCTATCCATATTTAAGCACTTGGACTGGGTCCATCTTTCGTGCTTTTTGTGCTGGATAACATCCGAAGAGAATGCTGACATGTACAACAGCGGAAGTTGGCTTTGCATCACTTCATTTGCCTCTTCAGGTCGCAGATGGACGCATTTCTTCGTAAAATGTGACCTCTCCAGTGTCTGTGTTTATCTGAAGCTTAGAAGATTTCGAGAAAGCAAAGAAATACGCCCGTTTGAATTGTAATTCTCCTTGTAATACCCAATTATTCTTCTCTTTATACACTGTCCTGAAAAGAATCCTCTCCACTCTAGAGTGTCTTTGTTTAATGAACTCCCTAGCTTTCGCTTCTACATGTGTGCGCTCTTTCTCTACTGTATCTGTAAAGGTTTTCATGGGTCATACCCCTTATCACCACAAGATAGATATATATCAAAACTTAAATGTTTTGCGAAATGGCATATTGGCGTTACATGTAATAGGGAAAAAGGAACGCGTGGTGGGATGGCGTGACTCATACATGGCATTCATTTGATCTCAAAGGGAAAAAACATGTTAAGTGAACAAGGAGTAAAAATTGTCCTAACAGCTTCAGCGACGGAAATGAGTGACTTCTTCAATAACCCGTTCATTGCCTTCGTAGGAGGGTTTTCGAAGGGACCAATACCATTATGGCTTACAAGAAAGCAGCTGTATCCACCAGTTAAGAAAAACCATAATGGCACTGCGAAATATGCGCCTTATGGACTTAGGAAGGTTGAGGGGATTCTTATAGAAAACGGATTCGACGAATCCGATATTGCTGTTGCTCATCCCAACAATCTTGGCTCCTTCGTTGGTCCAAATACAAAGGTTGTAGGCATATCAAGTATGGATCCTCTGGGAATGGGATACGTCAGTAAAACATATTCTTCACTAGTTGGCGGTGGGGAACCCATGAACGCGATAGAATTTAGAAACTTGATGAAGCATGAGAGCCTCCAAACACACAAACCAAAGGTTATAGTTGGTGGTGCTGGGGCGTGGCAGCTTGAATACAAAAACGTAATGAAATCTTATGGAATCGATTGTATCGTGATGGGAGAAAGCGAAACGGTAGTAGCCGAGCTTTTTGCCAAAGCTGTGAAAGGTGAAAGTCTTCCTCAAGTAGTTCATGTTAATGCAAGCCCAAAGGATGAGAGTATACCTACGATAAAGCATGCATCGATTCATGGGTGCGTTGAAATCTCAAGAGGCTGTGGTCGAAACTGTCAGTTTTGTACACCTACAATGCAGAAGAGAAGGAATTTCCGACTAGACAAAATTATGGAAGAAGTGAAAGTTAACATCAAAGAAGGAGCTGAGATGATAACTCTCAGCACCGAAGATGTTTTCCTATACGGTGCCAAGAACAACGGTTTTATTCCCAATAAGAAAGCAGTTTTGAAATTGCTTAGAAGCGTCGCCTCCCATCCAAGAGTTAAAGCTATCCAACCATCTCACATGTCGTTGGCACCAGTTGTTCACGATCCCGGCATGGTTGAGGAAGCATCGGAGATACTGATTGAACACAGCTGGTATAGCCACAGTGGGAAACCGATTGTAACGGCTGAGACGGGAATAGAAACTGGTAGCACTCGCCTTATCCAAAGATACATGGCAGGGAAACCACTTCCATTTAAACCTGAAGATTGGAAAGAACTTGTCTCTCAAGCCTTTGGAATTTTGAACGACAACAATTGGTATCCGCTTGCTACTTTAATAGTAGGTCTGCCGGACGAAATTGAAGACGACGTAATAACGACACTTGAATTGATTGATGACCTAAGCGAGTACAGGGCTTTTTTTGTCCCATTACTTTTTGTTCCTTTAGAAAGTTGTCTCTTGAGCAAAC
Source organism: Candidatus Bathyarchaeota archaeon (assembly GCA_023131225.1). Taxonomy (NCBI): domain Archaea; kingdom Thermoproteati; phylum Candidatus Bathyarchaeota; species Candidatus Bathyarchaeota archaeon. The sequence goes on from JAGLZW010000037.1 coordinate 25,382, forward strand.
AACACGGCGCCGAATTGGATTCGCTTTCGAGAGCACGATGGGAGCTTCTCACAAAATGCTGGAAATACAATGTCCATGTTTGGCATTCATCCTTCCTTGAATGCCGAGTCCGCAACCCTTTGCTTTACAATTTCATTACGAAATTTCTACTTCCCTCAGTCGGGTTTCTCTCAGGGCTCTACTATGGAGCAAAACACGGAAAAATCGTTCAAGATTCGATCTGGGATATGGCTGGAGTTACATGAAGTATGCGGCTGAATCTAAACGGTCTGAAAGGATGCATGTAGAATGGCTTATAAAAGAGTTTTATTGGTGAAACCGAAAGGAAGGAAAGGTTTAGGTTTTGCACTAGACCTGATTCCAATTGGTTTGGAATACATCGCTGCATCAATAGAGAATGTCGTAGAAGATGTTCACATAATCGACATGGAACTTGAGCAACATCCACTCAAACATTTTCTTGATCTTTTTCGTCCTGATTTAGTAGGAATAACAATGTCGGCAACTGATCACAAAGAGGGATTGCACCTTGCCAAAATTGCCAAGAAAAATGACATCGCAACTGTACTTGGAGGCTATCATCCTACCCTTGTTCCTGACGAGTTACTTTCGCATTTACAAGTTGATATGGTAATTCGTGGTGAAGGAGAGTATACAATGAAGGAACTTATACAGAAAGGCTGTCCAAAAGGCGTTCTTGGTGTTTCGTACAAAGAAAACGGAAAAATGGTTCATAATGAAGATTGCCCGATGATTGAAAACTTGGATTCGTTACCGTTTCCAGCTAGACACTTAAGGAGACACAAATACGACCACATGAACAGCAGAGGTAGGGAAATGGATGTCATTTGCATCTCCCGCGGCTGCTTGGGAAGGTGCAGCTTTTGTTGTGAACCTATTATGAATGAGGGTCGCCAGCGTTTCCGCTCGTCTGAAAATGTCATGGCTGAACTATTAGAGATCGCATCCTTCCATAATGGAAAACCACTCCGAATCCTTGTGGTGGATCCAAATTTTATGGGAAATCCTAAAAGAATTGATCGTTTGTGCAATTTGTTGCACGACCATAAACTGGATATAATGTTCTCAGTAATGGCAAGGGTTGACAGCGTTGCCAAACATCCTCAGCTCATCAAGAAGATGTGTGAAAACGGTTTTCTTGACTATGAATTGGGAATTGAAAGTCCAAGTTTAAGGGATTTGAAGAACACACGAAAAGGCATAACCCTCGAGATGCAAAGAAAGGCCGTGAAAATACTTCGGGATAACGGTGCCGACGTTTCAGGAACTTTTGTCATCGGTCTACCAGGTCAGACTGAGGAAGAGATAAAGCAGTTTTCTGTTTACGCAAAAGACCTGGGCTTAATGAACGCAGCATTCGGTATTGCGACCCCATTTCCTAGAACCGAATTTTACAGCAACCTGGATAAAAATGGTTTGATAGTCGAGCGCGATTGGGTGAAATACGATGAAATGCATTCTGTGTTCAGGTTGGATGGCATAAGCAGAACACGACTAGAAGAATTAGAAACCTATTGCATGGCAAGATTTTGGACGTTAAATACACTTTTGGATCGGGCTAAGGTTTTGCAGAGAAGATCTGGAAAGAAGATATCATTAAAGGATTTTATAGATGATATTGTTGGAAAGATAACGTTCGGTAGGAATGTTGGGTGCGACCTGCGAAAGGGAGCTTTTGAGAATCACCTCAAGGCGGTTTTAGAGGCGATTGTGGACGCTGAAAGTGAAGAAAGGGTAAGAAAAATAGACATGCACGATGTCATAGAAATGTCAAGGGTTCTTGGAATTCTCGGTTCACAGAAGATACAGTGCACTCTTACATACAAAGAACAGCCTCCTGTTAGCTATATCATAAAAACAAAGCGTAGCAGCAGGGGCAATGTGGAGTACATAAAAACTGTTTATGGGAAACAAGATGACGCGACAATAAGTGTTGACATTGACTTAAATGACGTGATAAATTCAGTTAATGATGATTTGTCGTTTAACCCCATAGGAACGGCCATCTTCTTGGTAAGATCTGCACGAAGCCTGAAGGGTGTATGGAATGTATTCAGGCTGTGTGCCGCAATAAGCATAGATTTTACCATCACATTCCTCAATGAAAAGGTGAAAAATAAGATGTGATAAAATGATCGGTCAATTACGCAGTAAACCAGTTTTTAGTTCTATAGAAGTTCTTGGCAAACTGAAGAATAAGGCAAGCAAAATACAAAGGGTCGAAGAAACTTACAGCCTTATACGAAAACTTGCTTCCATAAGCGGATCGAACGTGAGTAATGTAATATTAGATCGTGTTATGTATAGCACCGAAATGTTGCCTCCTTTAGGAAAGGAGTACTGGTGGTTCCTTTTCTTCGGTCGAGATGGAGAAAGACCGAAGCAACTGATGTTATTGATATTCAGAAAATATGGGCAAAGCATGTTATTCAACGATAAGAGAATCGCTCTCGAGAAACTGACAGAAAACAGATTTCAAGCTGCTACCGCCTGCTGGATATATGACGGAAAAAAGTTTCATGATTTAGGGGACACGAATGCCATAACAACAGTATATCCGAAAAGAAAAATGATAATTTCTGACATTTCAGGTCATGAAATGGTGCTTAACGGTGGTTTTCCAAATTATAAGCTGAAAGTGGACAACGTTATTGATTTGAATATTAGAAAAGGAGATTATCTCGAAGATAAGGATGCGCGTGGCGTATTCATACCTCCGTTTGGCATTGGTTGGGTAGATGTTTTTTCAGATGCAGAAGGTATTGTGCTAGGAGAAAAATTCAAGGGAACAGCACACCTACAAAAAGTTGTCGGCATCACAACATTCGGATCATTTCATTGGGGAAGAGTATTTTTTCAAAACGGTTCTTCAACTTCATTCTTCTGTCTAAAAACAGGCAAGAAATCAAAAAGGTACTTCCATAGATCTCTAACTTTTCACGATTACAAAAGAAAAAAGATCATTGAATTCAAGAAGCCAAAACTCAAAATCTCAAAAATAGAAGGAAAAACGCCAACATGGATTGTTGAAGGGCAAGATGGTAATAAAAAACTCAGGATAACCTTAGGATCTTACGCAACAAAGAAATTCGCTATGGAAGGCGGCGGTTCACAAGTTTACATAGAATATGCGGTTACACCGAAAGAATTTAGCCTAAAAACAACGAGTCAAGTAATCACCCTAGACGAGTTGGGTGAAGGCATAGGAACATTTGAGGACGCTTATGGTTCACCGATCTAACAACGCATCAGCTAACGCGCAAAGCGCGAAGCTTAAAGTGCGCTAGTATTAACCTTAAAATCCCGACAAAAGGCAGAATAGTTAACAGTGCGATGACACTCGAAATGAAGAAAATTAGTGTCTTTATACCAGTTTATGAGAATTCGGACTGGTTGGAGAAGTTGTTAGAGGAATTAACGAACGACTCGTATGAAAATAAGGAAATTTTTGTTACGATAGATAAACCTAATGAAAAATCGCTAAAAGTTGCCAAGAAATATGGGCGCCAAGTATTTTTTATTATGAATGAGCAGAGAAGAGGCAAGGTGGATGCTCTAAACAGCGCTGTGAAAATCTCGGAGGGTGAAATTCTAGTTTTTCTTGACTCTGATGTCAAACTTGGGGATTCAAAGGATTTTTTGGGAATAATAGAATGGGAGATGAGAGACATTAGTATTCTTGACGTGAAAACGAAAATTGTACGAGATTCTTTCATACCAAGAATGGTGAATTATGAGTACATTAGCTCCAACTTTGCAAATTACCTTTATTCAAAGCTGATAAAGAGATGTTTCGGCATTAACGGAGCTGCTTTCGCTCTGAAAAGAGAGACTTTTGAAGAAGTTGGAGGGTTTTCTAAGGTAGTTTCAGAGGACCTAGATATCGCAGTAAAGGTTCTTCTAAAAAATAAGCGTTTTAAATACACAGATAAGGTGGAGGTTTACACAAGGGCTCCTTCAAGCTGGAGAAGCTGGTTTGCTCAAAGGAAAAGATGGGGCATAGGTACTGGTTTATGGCTTAAGGATCATTGGAGAAACTTATTAAAGTATGTAGCGAAGTATCCGCACGTTGCGATCCCAAGCATCCCTATCCTTTTTCCAACCTTAATTCCACTAGTCCTCAATTATGTTTTCTCTGACTTCCTAGGTTATAAAATTCTTAATTTCGTTTTCATGCTTTTGGCAACACAGTTCAGTTTTTTGATTCCATTTGTCTTTTCAGTTTCAATGGTACTGGTTCTTTTCACAAGTTTCGTGAATTTTTTCATCAGTTTTCTTCTTTTTTCGGCTCTGTTTTACTCAGCCTCACGAAAGCTAAAGCTACACTTCAATTTCTTAGAATTTTTGATATATTACTTCTTTTATCAACCCCTCACCTTCTTTACACTGACAGTGAGTATGATAATGCCATTTCTCTTTTCGGAATATGAATTGGATTGGAAAGTCTAATGTTGCTCGGTTTTTAACAAGGCCATTTTTCTAATCGAGCGTTGTTACACATGCACAGACTTGCTACTGCCCCCGATTATTTTTGTTACAATATGCGAATGTTGTTAGAATGGTGAAATGTCACAAATTGAAAAGCACGCGAGTTTGAACACACTCTGCTGTATTGTTGCTAATTTGGAGAATGCTTTCACGAAATTGCTGACTAGATGAAATAAGCATTTTAAGATGCGTCTTTCTCTACTAGATGTGCTTTTCTTACGAGTAAATATCCGTTTTGGCCTTTCCAGATTGCTTCTATTTCAACTAGGTCGATTTTTTTCTTGAAAAAGGGTGCGTCTAGAACTAGTGTTTCATATTCGCCGCCTTCACCTATGAGTGAAATGTGATATTTGCGGTTTAGGTCTTTAAGAGCATCTATAGTGTCTGTGTCTATATGTTTTCCTAACCAGTTTTTGTTGAAGCCGTGGGCGTAGACGCCAGTTATTATAGCTTTGAACTTCAGATTAACTAGTTCTTTCAGAAGTTTCAGAGGGTTCTTTTTCCAAAGTGGTGTAATCGAATTGAGACTTAGCTCCTTGCAGATTTTGTCAATTCGCTGCTTTTGATATTGAGAAGCTACTGCTCCAGATATCACGCCTTCTATGTCTAATGTGGCTAGTACACGTTTCAAGTCTTTTAGTTCTTCTTCTTTAACCCCCGCTGTTTCTTCCTTTACTAGATGGATGCCTGCAGCTTCTGCGAACAAGTTGGTTAAGTGGATATTTAGGTAGTGAAACATCCAACTGTCGTCTCTTTTTGGTATCATTGTAACTAAGAACTTTACATCGTGTCCTTCTTGTAAGGTGCGGTGAAGCGCTAAAGCTGAATCTTTCCCTCCGCTAATCAACGCTGCAACACGCATAATCAAATCAGACCTTAGTGTCTGTCGTGAAGTAATAATTACTTTTCGAGTTTTGTTATGGTTTTCTGAAATATCTCTTGGGCTTTCGTTTTCCATTCTTCAAAGTCGTTTGGTGACGCTGGATAATTTCTATACAATGTTTTTATTTCGTTCATAGAGTCTACCGCGCTTTTTAATTTTATAAGCATGTTAAGCTTCTTTACCCCTTTGACTGCTCTCCTCATTTTCTCGTTGATTGTAAAGTGTACATCTTCGCCCATGCTCGCCTTCAAAATGTCTTCTGCAGTTAGAAGTCTGTTGTGCATTCCATAGTTGAGTTCTTCATCGTCCATGTTCTGTAGAAGTATGCGAAAGATTTCTAACCCCGCCTGTTTCGCACCATAGTTCCTGGTATACTCTGCATTGTAATCCCATAATCCCTCACGGCTTACGTCACCTTTTTCCAAAGCCTTTGCGGCTGTCTTCCCTGCTAATGTGCCAGCTATCATTGATGGTCCCATGCCGCCTCCATGAATTGGATTAACTTGGCACGCTGCGTCGCCAACAATAATAACGCCGTTGCCCACCATGCTGTCTAGTGGTCTTCGAGTAGGCACATACCATGTCCCCTTGTCAACTATTGAAGAATCTTCAAACAGTGGTTGGGAAAGAACATGCGTGTAAAGTTGCTCTCTCGGATTCGGAAATCCTTCTGTCATAGCTACCCCCAAGCCTACGTTCACCTTGAGTCCGCCTTCTGCAAAAATCCAATAATAACCGCCTAGTGCTATTTTTTGAGTGATGTAGATTTGGCAAAGGGAAGGGTCATCTAAAGGCTGTTTCAGCTGCCGTATTTCTCGATAACAAGCTTCCACGTCTTCATTGGCCACTTTGGTATCAATTGCAATTTCTGGTTTCAACTTCTTTCGAATAGCGGCAAAGAAGCCTGTTGCCTCTACTACTAAGGAGCTTCGCAGTACATTTTTTTCTCCAGTTTTCAAGTTTTTTGTGGAGACTCCGCATACGAATCCTTGCTCTATCACCGGTTCTAAAACTTGAGTTGCATCATACAAGACAGCGCCAGCATCTACTGCTTCTTTTACCAGCCTTTGCCCGAAACGGCGTCGGTTCAGAATATACCCATACAACTGTTTACCTTTGACAACGTAACTGGTTTGCTCATCAGGTGAATACATTTCAATTCCTTCCATTACCCGTTCGAGCTCGTCAGCAGCAGGTTCTTTCAAGCCAAGGTTGTCAAAATGGTGTTTGCCTATGGCGTCTCCACAGATTTTCTTCCCAATGTCTTCTTTGCTCTTGATGTCGATAAAGCAAACTTTGAGCCCAGCTTCTGCTGCTGTTTTAGCTGCTAAGCACCCTCCTGTTCCGGCACCAGCAACTATGACATCTAACTTTTCCAAGTTTCATCCCTTTCTTCTGTTGGTTGATAACTGTGTATGAAAAGTTCATAACATTTTTGCTTTTCGATGCCGTCAATATCGAAAGATGCCATTTAATTTATGCTTCAGAATAACATTCTAGACAGAATGCTGTGACTTCCGTTTTACCATATGGTTATCTAAAAGATGAACGATGTAGTTCTTGCGGTGGAGCAATTTTTCCTCGAACGTAAATATAGCCTAGTATTTTGCCGTATTTCACCTTTTCAAATTGTAGTCCGGACAAAATTCTCATTGAAAAAAGATTTGCAAAAACGAGGACTTATTCGTTCTGTTCGTTGGGAGCTATCTCTATTTTTCAAATCCCTTTATTATCTCATTAACCGTTTTTATTTCGGCATTGTAAATATCTTTTAGGTACTTTAATCCTTCCTCGTGGGCTTCTCTTGTTAAGGCTTCAACTCCGTCTTCGGCTGTGACTATCTTGTAGCCGCGGAAAAAGGCGTCAGCACTGGTGTGCCTGACACAAATGTTTGTATGCAACCCGCCTAAAATCACGATTTTCACTCCTTCTCCGTTGTAGAGGCTTCTCAGCAGTGGTTCGAGACCGGTTTCATAAAAACCGCTATATGTTCTTTTTTCAACGATAAAATCTTGTTTCTTAGGCTCAAGTTCTGGGATGACTTCTGCGCCTGGGGTTCCTTTTATAGCGTGTCCGCCCCACTTGTGGACGACTTCGGCATCCATAGGATAGTGAGCATCATTCGAATAAACTATTGGAATTCCATGTTCCCTAGCCGCCTTCACAAGCTTTCTCAGAGGTTCAATTATCCTAGCTGCCCGTTCTGCGCGTAACTCGCCTGTGACAAAATCGTTTAACATGTCGATGATTATAACTGCTGGCTTTTCCATGGTGGTTCACCCAGGATATTGTCTTTTTTGCCTTTATTTCACTATCGCTCTAAAGCGTGCGCTGCGCTAGGATTAACTGAATTATTTCAGAAGGTAGTATTCCTTTTTATCTTTTGATGCTCAGCAGATACCTATTAGCTTCTTGTCTACGAGCGGGTTAGCGGATGCCTTACAGAGCTCCGAATCGTTTTCTCATTGCTTCCCTAATCATTTCAGTATTTGCCTTTTCTTCATCTAGTATTTGCTCTCGGATGCGTTGAGCTGTATCAGCTTCAAGAGCTTCTGCTTCTAGGTTATATCTGTCAATACCCTTGTTGGTTTGCTCCATAACTTCTTTAACCCAATCAAGTTTTTCTTCAACATTGTCTGGTGAGGTTACAAGCCTAAGTTTATCACCCATCACGTAGAGTTTTCTATCCCACAGATGCCTGCTTGACTTCCATTCTCGTTCAAAGATGTCCTGCCAAACGTGGTCAGGTGAAGAATCTAGAGGAAGATCGATTATGTAAGCGTTAGAAAAATAGCGATCTCTCTTTATATCAATTTTGTCAATGTCGATGTGCTTCAAGAATTTTACTTTTTTAGCTACTTCCTTCATATTCACTCCCAATTGTTAATTGCTTTACTTTGCTTTAAATGTTCTATACCCATAGATCGTGGCTTTCGATGAACCGAAACTGGAGTATGTCCTTAATAGCCCATGAGTTGTTAGGGCCAGGCAGGGATTCGAACTTGGGATTACATATAGAAAATTGCTTCAAAAGTCTTATCAACAGTTCGTATACAGTTAGAACAATGATTATGGGAGGCAGAAAAGTGAGAATTAAGGCGCTTTCAATCCTTCTGCTGTTTGTACTGGCTACAAGCTTTTTTGCACTTGTGCAAGCTCGGCCGCAGACCCATCGAAAAGGCGCATCATCCATAGATTTTTACAAGACATCTCGTGGGAAACCTCCGAAACCTGGACGGCCTAATAAAGGGATTGCCACTGGGGTTGTTTCGGATCCTCCACCTGCAAGTGATAGATGGGCAGTTATCATAGGCATATCAGACTACAAGGGCGACGCGTATGACCTTGACTACTGTGATGACGATGCATGGGATTTCTATGATGCATTGGTTAGCAAGTACGGTTGGAGTTCCAGTAATATTAAGATGTTAATTGATGGCCAAGCTACAAAGGCAAGCATTCTAGGTGCAATCGATTGGATGAGAACTAGGGAAGACTTGGGCGACGAAGTAGTGTTCTTCTACAGTGGACATGGCTCGGTAAGCAATCGTAATGCAGACAACGATCCTGAGCGGAAAGATGAATGTATAATTCCATGGGAAATCGAGTGGGACTACTATATTTGGGATGGAGACCTCCAAGAAGAATTTTCCAGCTTCGAGTCCACACGCATCCTCTTTTACTTCGACAGTTGCTACTCAGGTGGCATGACAGATCTTGCTGGTAACGGGCGTCTAATCTGCATGGCGTGCAAAGAAAGGCAATCTTCATGGGAGATGAGTGCTTACGAGAATGGCCAGTTCACTTACTATTTTGTTGATCAAGGCATGTTGGCTGGCGAAGCAGATGCCAACAATGACAATGTTGTAACTTGCGAAGAGGCCTTCGACTACGCAAAAGCTAACTGTAAGAGTCAATCTCCTACTCCGAGCGACAACTTCGAGGATGACATGTTACTATAAAATAAAAGGCTGCAGCAAGACCACAATCTCCCTTTTTTCTAATCATGATAACATCTTTGAGAAACTGTGAAAAAAAGTTTCGAACTATCAGCGACGTGAAGACGGGGCAGGCGGGGCTGACCTACGAGCAGAGGCGGATAAAGCGGGGGATAGAGAGGGGGCTTGTCAGGTTCGAGACGATCAGGATGTGAGGAGCTCATCCGCTGAAATCAACCTACTGGATCCTCCAAGGGGGCGGCCCGAGCCCTCGAGGCTATGTGCGCTCCGAAAACTTTCTTCTATGGTAAGGTTTCACAAGTTCTAAATGCTTGTTGTCCCATCTTATTATTGTAGAGGGAGTAAGGGAGGTGATATAAGATTATGAAATTTCCATTTTCTACATTGGCAAACATATTTCTGGCGGGCATATTTTTGTCTTCTATGTTCTTGATAGGCATAACAACAAGTATCAACAGCTATTCAGCTCTGCCGGGTGAATATGATCCATGGTGTGACCTTAACGATGACGGCGACATCAACATATATGATATTGTTGACATCGCTGGCAGGTACGGTACCACAGGGGAGAACATAACGAAGGCATCAATTGAATACGACAGCGGATGGATAGACATAACCGACAAAGCAGGGCAATACTTCAACATAACCCACAACCTGAACAGCACAGACATAATCGTAGACATCCAAGGGAAAACGACGATAAATGGCGGAGTTCATCAGAGATACCTTGGAGGAACTGACTATGTGCATGGGTGGAACAGAACATATGGAGGAGCGAGCGACGATTACGTTGGTTTAACGAAGTGTCTAGTTCAAACATCCGACGGGGGATATGCAATGGCAGGCGGCTTCAACCACAGTTGGGAACCAATACCAAGCGGCGATGCTTGGCTGGTTAAGACGGATGCTGCTGGAAACATGCAGTGGAACAAAACATATGGAGGAACGGGGGATGATTGGGCTCACTCCGTGGTTCAGACAGCAGACGGAGGATATGTAATGGCAGGTCTAACCGACTCTTTCGGAGCAGGCAGTTATGATTCTTGGCTTATTAAGACTGACTCGTTTGGAAATATGCAGTGGAATCAAACATATGGAGGAATAGGTTATGATACGGCGTGGACTGTCGTTCAAACAAGTGACGGAGGATACGCAGTAATAGGCGAGACAGGGTCTTTCGGTGCTGGAGGTTCTGACATGTGGTTGATTAAGACAGACTTGGCTGGAAATCCTTGCCCAAGTTTTAAGTTTGGTCTGGCTTGGACCGATTCCACAAACGATACGATGACTCTGTGCAGGGGTGCGACCGACCCCTACTGGAACCATGTGCGAGTCCGCATCTGGAAAATCAAAGAAACCCCATAACCCTTCCTTTTTTTGTGTAAGCAGAGCTTTCATGAATCAACCTACTAGATTTTTTGATGCCAACCAGAGCATGCTACTGCCTCGGACTTTCCCTTAGGGGGCAATAAATAGCCCGACGCGCATGGTACCATATGGAGTGATATGTTCAAAATGAACAACAAGGTGTCTACCTGCCTTTACATTGACAGAGAGACGTTAGAGGCCGCGAGGCGGATCGGGCTCAACGTCTCGAGGGTCTCCGAGAACGCGCTGAAGGAGGCGATAGGGCTCCTGCAGGGACCGAAACGTGGGGCCTGCCCCGATGGCCTTTTGCGCTTGGAGGGCCGGGGCCGGGATTTGAACCCGGGCGCTAGGCTTCACAGGCCTATAGGCTACCAGGCTACCTCACCCCGGCCTCTAATCAGTTATCAACCTTTTGATGTTTGCTGGTGCCTATTTACATTTTCTAATCAAGACTAACCATTCTCTTGAACAACAAAAAAGTTTGAACGAAGCTACCAGCTTTCCCCGTAGTTTCCAGCTGCAACCACTATGTCGTAAATGTCTACGTCTCCGTCACTGTGAACGTTACGGTTAGCAATGTATCTTAAGGTTACTTCTGTGCGCGTAGAATTGGGGCCATAGGGTTGTTGTATGGCGTTCTTTGCTGTTTTTTAACTTGATGAAATATGCTAGAAGGCTTGCCCCGACTACAGTTATTATCACTATCATGGCTACAATCCATAGTGGAAGAGGTTTTTGGGTTTCTATGCTGAAATAAGCCATTTCAGAAGCCCCAGTATTTCCGGCTAAGAAAACCCTAATCCTTCAAGCTTCAGCAATTCCAACAGCCTTTCAACGCCCTTCACCGTCACGCACCCCCCTAAAATTGACACTTTTTATCAAATTGAAGTCTATTTCCTCTGGTTCTCCCTGCACCTTGGAGAAGCTGAACACCACTAGCAGCAAATTCAGTCAGCAAGCTGCCCCCTGAGACACCTCGAAGAAAAAAGACACCAACCAATAATCAGTATCTTCAGTGAATAAAATCTTTGCGATGATGCATTAGAAAAAAGGGGAAAATGGTTTGTTAGGCAGCTACCAGCTTTCTCCATAGTTGTTCGCTGCTGCTACTATGTCGTAGATGTCAATATCGCCATCGCCATCTATGTCACAGTTGGGATCATACAGTGGATCTGGCTTTAAGACGCCATAAATGCCAGCCATTTGAACAATGTCATAGATATCTACGTCGCGGTCTCCATCAACATCGCCTGGCAGAGTTACAATGACCCAGCCGTAGACCATTGAGTCGTCTGCTGTGGCGCTTATAATGTAGTTTCCTTTTGCCTCGCCTGTAGTGTTCCATGTGAAGATGACAATCGTGGAGGTTTCGGCTGTTAGAGTTACATTCTGTAGGTCTACGATGACTTCGTCTCCGAGGAGGATTTCATTCTGATCTGCGTAAACAGTGACGTTGAAGGTTTTGGTGAAGTTACCTTGATTGTAAATTGTCACGTTGAAGGTTGACGTGTATCCTTGCCCTATGACAGTTTTTAGGGATGAGACATTTTCTAAAATCGCGTCTGGAGTTGCTTGTTGGATACTTATTTCATGCGTGCTTAGTGTGATTTCAAAGTAGACAAAGTAGTGGGTACCATTGGTTGTGATTATGGGGAATGGTGGATAAGTAAGCCTAGAACCGTCGACGAATACTTTGATTTCTGTTGTGTTTAATACTACTGGAACGGTAGAATTCACATATGCCGTTCGTCCTTCAGGTCCTGAAGTCGTGAATCGTAAGGAGCTCCGTGTAGCTCTGATTTTAGTAAGAGTTGCGTCACTCTCCACAGCTATATCATGCTCTTGACCACCTACTTTAACGACGACCGTGTATTCAACAGGCTCTACTGTAATCATGTCATCTATCAAAATGTTGTCCCACAAGCTCCTTTCGTAGTCAACGGGACCTGCATATGCACTTATAGTGTAACTTCCCGTGAATCCTGTTGTATCCCACGTTAACTCTAGGGTGGTGTCTTCTCCACTTGACAATGTAACTTCAGTCATGGTCACTTCAGCCTCGTTGGCGTGAACACTAACATCAAAAGTCTCAGTGTAGTCTCCCGGGTTTTCCACTGTTATGCTGATAGACACTATGGTTCCAGATGTGACCTCTGTTTGAAGAGGCGTGACATCAACGAGAGTGACATTATGATACTCAGCATTCGATGACATTGCAGCCACCACTACGGCAGCGTCAAATTCGTCAATGACACCGCCAAAGGGGAACAAATCAGCTCCTGGAAACCAGCTCGGGTCAGGAATCCTTATTCCTTGGCTGCCGTAAGCACTCCCTAATATCACGAGATCAAATGCATCCACTTTGAACTCGCCATTAGGCTTTCTGACAAAATCAATCTCGCCTAGCACTGGTGTTTCCATCCAGTAGTGTGGGTTTTTCTTCAGGTCCAAGCCGCCGCCTACTCCCGGTGCAAAGCCTGTTACATAGTACATACCGCATCCTTCTAGGATAGTGTTCCATGGCTGGTTGTTCGGTGTGTATCCGTAGGGATTGCCGACAGCTAGGTAGGTGACTGTTATGGCTTGGCCATAGTATGTTGGGTTGATTATTCGTATGTCAGCCGCGTTCGTGCTCAAGTCAGACATGTATATGTCGTAGTCTACGCCGAGAGTTAGTGGTGTGGCGCCTGCTGCTGCGCTTTTAACCCAGAACACTTTGTCGGTTGTGCCTAGGTAGCCAGTGGTCGCGTCTGCAGTTAAGGTTTCGGTGGTTTCTATGCTAATGCTGCCGGCTGTGAACCAGTCGAATGACTGGATGTATACGCTTCCTTGGTATGTGCTCCAGTATCCTGGAACGTTCCAGTAGTATTCAATGGTGCCCGCGTCGGGGATGCGGAGGGTCTTGATGTCTTGAACACCTGGGTTAATCCATGCATCTACCACTTGGTAGTAGTACCAAACGCTAGCGTAGATGTGAGTCGTGTTAACGTTTTCTCCTTGGTTGCCAGTTACTGGTTCAGTGAAGTAGCCGTCGCTTCTATAGGTCTTGGTGATATGCGATTTTGTCACGCTATCGTCTGGGTCTACCCAAGTGCTAGTTGTCCAACCAGTAATGAAGCCGGTTTGATCGTTGCTACTGTCATATGGTGGTGTCTCTATGCCGCTATCTAAGTTGAACCGGTCAAGGTTCTGATAGTCGCAGGACCAACCAGTTGAAGAAATGATGTTCATCGCTATTGGTGCATTGCAGAGTCCCAATCTGATGGGTTCATTAGTGGGTTGAGGTCTGCCGTTGACTATGTCATAGCGGTAAGCATTCATGAATGTGTAGTCGTTTACTGGACCGACGCCCTCCATGTTGACGACGCCTAACAATTTGCTATTCCAAGCCCAGAAGCTCCGTGTACTCCACAACGGAATGTTGATAGCCATGTCAACGTGATAGCCTAAGGCCTTCTTTAAGGCTACCAGAGCTGTTGTATAGTCTGGCGGGAAGCGGGCGTCATACAAGTAGCTGTCAAGTATAGGGTAGTTACCAAGGTTGCTCTCGCTCTTGCCAGTGACGCAGTTTGGACCATTCGGGTACCAGAATAGGTCATTGTACAGGTCGTAGCAGCTTATTGCCGGGAACCTTCCAAGGCTCCATCTACCCGTGTAAATGTGGTAGTCCCTGTTCACCATGACTTTGTTGTACAGTGAATTTAGAGCACCGTAAGTGGGGTTGCATGGAATACCCATTTTTAGCATGATGTCAAGCAGTATGTTTCCAGCATTAAACATTCTGAGATCGTCGTTCCTGATGCAGATCTCAATGTCATCCAAGTCTACGCCAGGCTTAGTCGGGTGATCGCTAGGATAAGTTCGAAGATACTCAGCTGACCAACTCAACGTATCGTCCCAGTCAGGATTCCACGTCGCACCTTGCACGTAGCCGGCTGCGTCTAAGAGAGTAGCAGCAGCGTCGGGGTTATACTCGTATGGATAAGTGCCATCTTCATACCAGCGAGATTGATTTCTCCAGCCACGCCACCCGTACGCTATGGGCTGATCAATCCTGTCGGCAAATCCTCCACAACACTCAGTTACAAAGAGGTCTTTGGGGGTCATCAATGCAAGGGCTTTCCTAAAGTCCGCTCGTTTTACACCGAACAACGGCGACTCTATACCAGAAAGTGACTGGATAGTGTGATTGTTGTTCAAGTCAAACTCGCACATGCCTCGGTCTCCGACGTGAGCTAACACGATGTTAGCATCGTTGATTGCGTCCCCATACAGATCTGCTGTGAGTTCACATCCAACGATGTCAATTAATCCAGCTTTTAATGCTCCATAAGCCTGTTCCACGTTAGTATAGTAGCGAATGATGAGGTCGTCAGTCCTAGGACCATTCACCGCTGTCACCGAAGAAGTTGGATGATTAGACATATCCAGTAGAGCCACAGAAAGCAGAAGAACGATTGTCAATCTACTTATAACCGATAGAATTTTTCCTTTGGTTCCTTTCATTTTACTTATCTCCTTTCTCGGTCACTTTCTGCTCTACATCTTGAGCTAAGCAGTTTCCCGCTTCCCCGACTTTTGTCAAGGCTTAAATGTTAAAAGGGGAACCACAAGAATATCTCCCTTGTAAAGAGAGTGTTTCTTTTAATGATGTATTTATAATTTCTGGAACTTTCTTCTATGAGCTTTTTTATCGTCTTTATATTGTTTGCAACGTTTTTCACAATACTCTTCTGTATGTGCATTGTGAAAGCTCTCTAGAAGGGAATTTTTAGGTCGGTTCTGCAAGCAAAAAAGGGGGAAGATGCGGGAGATATCTCCACTGTGGCCTGAAATATTTCACCCGGCCACTTTTCACAGACTTTTTCCTGACTCCGACCACTTTTTAGACGGTTGGGGTTATTTGCGTTTTCGGAAGATTTTGCAGCCATCGTTGTATTCGCTAGTGACGTATTCAAAGCCTGCTTCGATTAGTGAGGCTGCTTCGCCGATGTTGCGGGTGACGCGGACGGTAAAGCTATCGTCGCAATCTTTGAATAGTTTTTGGTCTAGTTGAACATAAAGGAGTGTGTTGTCGCTTTTCTTGTGTCCGAGGAACGCCATGATGTGTAAGAGGTCTTTGGTGCGGTGGTATTCCATGGTGGCTTTCCGATGCCGTAGAGTGTGAAAGCTTGTGTTTAGCAATCGGGATTCTGGAGTCTTGTGGCTAACTGTTTTCCTTTGTGTAGAATTGTTGTTTGATGTAGATTACGGTTTTTGAGGGAACACTCAAGCTCTATTGGCATAGAAACCGAACCGGTCTCATGCTGTTAGGGCAGATTTCAAATCTTGTGCATTCGTCACAAAATAGGGAGGGGGGGAGGGGAGGGGGGGGTCGGTGTCTCTGTCTTCCTGAAATCCCCTGCACTATATACAAGAGCAATAGTTGTTAGGGTTAATGTGTATCGTTGTGAGCGCGGGAGATCAACGACTATTCATATTCAACTACAAAAGTTCTTCAATGTGCGTGCACCAAGAAAGAGCTAATTCAAGGATTGTATTCTTCTCCATAGCTCATGCAGATCATTGTTATATCGTAAATGTCTATGATTTCGTAGGGCTCAGTTATGTCACAGTGAGGATTCCAGTGGGGATCTAAAGGTGTGGAACTATAGGCGCTACAAGCTAAAACAGCATCGTAAATGTCAACCCTTAAATCATGGTTAACGTCTCCAGGACTCCAATATAGATTCATCAGTGGATAGTTGTCTACTCCTTCCCAAGGAAGATAAGTATCACCAACGCCATCACCATCCAAATCAGTGCCGTTATAGTCACTCCAAAAGTTTCCTTCACAGCCATTATCCCAAGTGTTGTTTGTGCTGAGTTCGTCAATCGACATTATGTTGGGGCCTTCATCCGCTAAGAAGGAGTTGTGATAGAGAACGTTGCACTTTGACTCTGTGAAATATATGTGCCCTCCAAACAGGGGGGCGGGTTGCCACATGGTGTTTCCTACAATTGAGTTGTTGTGAGATTTCTCTATAGTGAAGTAAAAAGGCACGAAATGCCCCGATATATAGTTGGAAGAGATGATATTATTGCTCGAATTGTGCATAGTAAGCGCAGAATGGCAGTCTGAGCTCAGATTGTTATTACTGACAACGTTACTGCTGGAGTTTACGAGTTGGAGCCCGTGAAAGACACAAGAACCATCGTACCCCACAACATTATTATCTTTAACGCTGTTTTCAGAGCCCCCCTTAACACGGATGGCATACACAGCTTTTACGATGTTCCCACTTATGACGCTTTTCGAGGAGTGATTTAAAGTAATGCCCCAATCTCCCCACGCGATTGAGCAATTCCGTATCTCAAAGCCGCTAATAGTCACGTTATCTGAATCTACTTGAATCACTGTTCCAGCTCCACCACCATCGATAACTGTGTTTTCTCTATCCTCACCAAGTAGAGATATAGATTTGTTCACGACAACATTCTCGTAGTATGTTCCATTTCTAGCAAAGATGCTGTCTCCTTCATTAGCATTGTTTATGGCTTCTTGTATTGTTGGGTAGTCGTCCGGAACTATTATTTTTGCGTCAACTATCTTAAAATATGTGGTCAATCCCCATTCTTGCGTGTCCTTTATTATGTAGGTTCCTGGGTTTACATAGTCATCTGTAGACAGGTCATATTGATCCCAAGTGAAGCTATCACTCTCGCCAGGCTCTAACGACCATGCCAGAAATATGTAAACCGTGGCAAGTATTTGCTGCTCTTCTGGGTAGGTGAATATATACCAAGCTGGATACCCTCCAATCGTCACTGTCTCGCTACCAATGTTGGTTAGTGTGATTGTGATGTTTTCTCCCAGCTTGTAGATATATTTGTCAGTTTCCAGCAACAGGTTAGGCGCATACACCCATGATTGAACCTGAACATAGTAACCCATCATCTCGTAGAGAACCACACCATAGACAGTAATAATGCTGCCATTCAACGGAATCATATACGGTTCAATATAAACCCATATTCCAACCCAAGGAGAATCCGAGGCTTCTAGGAAAACATTTCCTGGCTGCTCTGGAATCTTGACGACATCCAACCGAACCATTCCAGTCGTTTGGATCAAAATGCCTAGAAACTCTTCTGGGTGTGTTGCCAAATAAGATAAATCAACCCATGCATACTCCGCTGAAACTGAAGGTACATTAGACGCCGATGCTAACGAGCCTATTAGAAGGAATGTAAGCAATATTTCGAAAACTTTTTTCTTCATCTTTCTCCCCAAATATAATGTGCATTAGAAACTATTAATTCTTTTGAAAGAAACTTCTATTTAGATGAATGCACAAACACAAAAAATGGGAAGGTGCGGGAGATATCTCCAATTGTCTGGGGTTCAAATCCCACCCCCACACACACATTTTGCGAACTGAGGGCTGATTTGCTCGAATGAAAGTGCAGTGTCAAGGCGCGCAGTTTATAAGCGACTCTAAGGTAAGCATTCCAGAATTAGTGTTCTG
>JAGLZW010000038.1 GCA_023131225.1 Candidatus Bathyarchaeota archaeon
GCTTTGTTTTCCATAATACCCGTCTATCACCTCCGGTATGCAATTATAGCAAGACGTTCTCTTTTGCCGCTCTCACAAAAGCGATAACAGGGTAATCTTTTTTTCTGCTATTCTCAAGGATATTTTCAAGATTTGATATCGAGACAACCTAAAATGCATTTTAAGGCAATGTTTTTATTATGATTTAATACCCCGTTCGCTTGCGGCTGGGAGCTTCATCTTTATTCACTTCTCGACGATACAAACTTATAAACTGAGGAGCCCCTAAACCCCTCGTCAACTTGGTGAACTAATGTCCCGCAAGCCCCTTTATACAGGATTATCAACTACCCAAGACCGTACATACAACCAGTCGAAGCCATCTTACGGAAATATCAAGATCAAGATTTCAGCTATACTGATGCAGTCAGTTTTGCAATCATGAAGCAACATGGAATTATAGTTGTTTGTAAAAATGTTGTAATTCCTAAAACGGGGATAACCTGTCCGCAAAGGAAAAGGGCCTGCGCAACAAGAAACATTGTTCTTGATTTATAAAGTTGCAGTGTGTAATATATTAAAAATATAGAGGATCTAATAATCTTAAAGAGGAGGTGCTATTATGTCTTTAAATACAGAACCACTCCCCCCACAAGATAATCCACAACTTGAACAGGATCCACCCGAGGCCGACAGCTCTGATGAGCGTTATTGGTGGGGACCATTCAGTACATTTATTTCACGCCGTATATCATCTTCTACAGAGCACTATTTTATACCGAAAACTCCTATCAAATATGAACCAAACCCAGGGCAGCCTCCTAACAAGGTCACCGTGCTCAGGCTGCCTGGTGGTTCAGCATTATATGCAGTGCTGAGTGAGGCTTGGTCAAAGGGAGTGAAAGCTAATGTTTGGTTTGGTTTCCCTTGGATAAACCGAACAGGTATTCCAGGTATAGGTGCTACGGTACGACAAGCAGAAATTCTCTGGTCGAGAGAAGATTCGGTTGTGGAAAGTGCTGAGAGTGTGGTATGTGGAGTTCCTGCTTCCTCAACAGTGCAGTCTTACATTGACACTTTACCTAAGGGAGAGGAGAATGTAGATCCTGAACCTTTTTGTCGAGAGACAGTAAGTTTTGCCAGGAAGAGTTCACTGCGCTCTGCGGCTGGTAAACTCTATGGCCTGTGGCATTATGACTTTCGTCGAGCTTGCGAAGGCGCACCGCGTGAGAGATATATTCACGAGCAATCGATTCTCGAATTGCTTGATGTTGGCACATGCGCGAACGGCCACGTTATTACCATGTGTACTCACTTTTAGTGGAGGCCTCATGTCAGGAGAAATATCAGCAGAGAAGAAGAGTAAGAATCGCAACGAAGGTCCTTACGAAACCTTCGTTGCCGAGCGTTTAACGAAGGCTCGTTCACATTATTTCCGTACAAGTGATCCTAAGATAATCGGCGGTTACTATTGGATGCGGATTTGGGTCAATTCACCACTAGCAGTCATCTTGACTGAGGCATGGAACAAGGGTAAGAAGCTAAAAGTTATTCTTGGATATCCCTATACCAGTCCGGATGGAACACCGACTGCCTCGGTGAAAACCGCTCACATTATATGGTGACTATGTATTATAACAGGTCGACGATATGGCGTTGGAGGCCGTTTTCGTCTGTAAAGGAAGTCATCTGGCCAGGACTAATTTGCCTTGTTGAGTTCATTCTTTTGTTTAGGTAGACAATTGATCCATCCTTAACGAAGATGTCAATGTCTCTGTCTCCATCCAGATCGACAAACCGACAGTTTTCTAGCTTCCGGCACTCTTTGGGCAGGTAGTAAGCAGGAGAGTCAACCCAAACACTTTGGCCTTCCTTGCCTGATGCCTTACCTCGATTAAGAAAGACTTTACGTTCGCCGTTACGGTTAGGCATGATTAGATCATCGAGCCTATCGGCATTTACATCGGCAAAAAAAGCGCCTTTGCATTCAAAGAACTCTTCAGGCGGATAGATGCCGCTTGATTCCGGTACCAGTTCCCATTTCTTGGGGCCACGCGGAGGAATTCTATAGATGGCTTTGACATACGGGCACTGATCAGCCTCTAGTCCCCATAGGTTCTTTCTCCCATAAATGACAAGATTGGTCTTTCCTTTGCGTTGGAGAGTAGCAAACCGAACATTACGAAAACCTTCGAGATGGCGCCTAAATAAGCGGTCTTCAGTATTAGGGTTTCCATCACTAAACGGTAATATGAAGCGACCATTGGGCTCACCGGTGTCATTTGTTATGTCCTGCCGTTTCCAGAAGGAATGCTTGGCCTTGCCCTCATATTCTCTAGGTCGCCAATTTCCGTCGGCAGCCCAAACAGCTTGAGAAAGATGGACTTCGATTTCGTTATCACCCCAGGTCGTGTCGTAGCGCTTTGTACAGTTTCCCTGACAGCGGTGTGGCGCAAGAAGTGTTTTAGTACTCCCCTTAAGGTGATAACACTTGCCCACGAAAAACAGGTAGGTGCGTCCGTCGAGATTTACAAATTGAGCGCCCTGATTCCATGCGTATTCGAAAGGACGTAAACAGGGAGCATCCATTGGCCAGCGACTGTGTTCGGATCCGACGGCGCGTTCAAATTGCAGTGGAACAGGCAATTGAAGTGCATCACTGTCGTCGGGTGACCGCCAAACAGTGCCATTCTTGATTACGAAATCTCCGAGTTCGTTGTTTACTCGTGGAAAATATACCTGACTAACGTATTTCAACTTGGTCTTGGAGACAGGCGTGTAATAGCTGGTGACGAGACATTGCCAACCGGAGGTGTTGCGATTATCGCCTTTTCCGAATGAAACCGCAAGAGTATTGAACTGACTGCCCGCAGGAGGAGAACCGTTGGCGTTGGTTAGAGGTCGTGGCGGTGCATATGGTATAAAATGTGTCCATTGGCCGCCTCCCTTTCCTGCAAGCCAGGCGTCAAGTCTGTTTGTGGAAGTGCTAACCAGATCAATGAAATCATCTCGGTTGATTTTGACAAAGCGCAGGCCTCTGTACCTTTTTTTTGCAAATGACATTCCTTTTGGAAGGAGCCAGATGTCGTTCTCCACTTTTTGCCACATACTACTTTTAGGAGCTTGCGGGTTGTGGCTTTCCGTTGTCTGTGACATTGGCTCTGTCGACAGGCCGGCATATGAAAATTTTAGGGCTGTTTTTTCATAAATCCCAAAGGTCTGAACGGCTGTCAGGAACTTGGTGTTGCTCCCGCCAATGGTTCCGGTCGTGTACGAAAATTTCCATTGACAAATAGTCTCTTTGTTACTTCTCGTCTGTATGAGCGAAAGATCGCTAAGAAAATTCACTTGATTGTGTAATTGGTATGTGAATTTGAGTTGAAATACTCCTGATTTAATATGTTGCAGATGTTGCTCACCGTTCAAAGCGCTGTAGCAGAACTGCACTGTGGTTCCATCGGGCTGATGGATACAGTGGGGTAGGGCAATGCCCTGTTCTTTAATAAGTAAGAACTCGTATGAGTATCCATTATAATTTTTCAGGCTAACGAGTATGATGTGTTTATCTTTCCGAACCTCTCGGACGGGGACCTCATTAACACCGACATAGATGTAGGTATGTTTCTGGCCACAAAAGTAGTCTATCTCCGGTTTTAGAACATTGATTTTTTGAGTGCTATCCAGGTGAAGGGTGTATACAGCTTTCCAGCCGAGGCCTGTTGCCTCTTGTTCACCTTGGGCATCGTGATAGGACCAGGAGAGTGGTAATCCCTCAAGCGGAGTGCCGGCAGTTAGATTGTAAGCGTATTTAAAGTCTCGTTGAACTACAGATGCTACCGGACGGCCCTCTGCTGCAGGCATCATGTCATGTTTGCGGCGATCAATTAACGGTCGATGTTCTGCGGTGTACGCACTATCTATCGAGTATTCAACTGACAGTTTCTCAGGTCGGTCAGCAGCAAAAACGGTTGAAGAGACGATCGCTAAAAATATGCCTGTGGCCCGGAGTCCTCGGACCACAGATATAACGTGTGCCAAACCCAGTCTTTTCACGGGTATCACCTGCTTCTTTCTATTCAGCCCTGCTCGGCCTGCGAGATTGATTTGATTACGCACTGTGGCTTTGGGACGGCTTCATTCGGATTGATTTCGAAGTTAAATCTTGGACCATCTTCATCCGGGCGGAACAACCTCATCATCAGACTCTCCAGTTTCGGATATTCACCGTACCGGAACACTATCTGATTGCATCCGTCCTTGCTGCCATCAATAGTGAATACAGTTAATTTGTGGCCCACTTCAATTTTGATAATCTCGAATCCCTTCTTTTCTGCCATTTGATTCCTTTAACCTCCTTTTCCCATCACGAAGTTCCACGCACGAGATGCAATATCCCATACTTCCTGACTTGGTCCTGTGGCTATGTTGCTGAAGATCGCTTTGAAAGGATTGCCGATTGCTGCCCTTGTCGGATGATGGGCCTTGAGCCAATTTCCCCTCAGAGTATTGAGAACCACCTGGTTGGCAGGTGACTTAAGATCCACTTTCAATTGTGCAGGAATTTTATTATAAAAGGCGTTTGCGAACGTCCTCTGCCCTGCCGCATACATGCGACGACCGTATGAGGTAAGTTGACGCCAATAGGGATTCATTGCTGCACTCTGGTTCCACCAAGCGCTAATGCGCGATCCGAGATTCTGTACATACTGAGCTCCTCCATGGATCATACGATTGCCCATTCGACTAAAAGCGGCAGCACCGGTTGTCATAGCGACCCCAGTTCTTGTGGCTAAATTGGCAACCACAGGTGCGGCTCTGGTTGCCGCAGCAGCGCCAGCTCTTATCACGGTTGGCGCGGCAGCCGCTACGTTTGCCACAAGGATGACTCCCCCGGTAACCTGGCCCGCAGTGTAAGCTGCCGAGTTTTTGTCGACAACACTGTTGAGGCCTGTGCTCTCTCGGATTTTATTCGTGATACCAAGTGAGACGACATCGCCGGCACCGGCAGCAAAAGAACTGGTGGTCTTGTTGAGAATTAAGTCTGTTACCGGATTATTCCACAGAGTTTCCTTCACGCTACTCCACGAAGGTAGAGACCAATGCCCTGTTGGATCCGACTGACTTAGTGGGTTATTGTTGACGTAGACATATCTGTTGTGTCCAAAGGCGGCATTGATATCGTCATCTTCTGAATCAGGAGAAAGGAACATACCAATAGCCGGATCGTACAGGCGAGCACCAAAGTCATAGTGATCAAAGCCGTGAAATCCCACTACATCTGCGCGATGACCTGTGAACATAATGTTCGGTTTATATGTTCCGAGCTGCTCGCTTACGAGCCCGAACGTATCATAATTCGTAGAGTTTTCAACATTGCCCTCATCATTGTATACAAGGGAAACTGTCTGCAGGTGATCGCGTTGATAATAGTGTAATCTTGGTTTGTCACTGCCTCGCTGCCATTCATAAGTTGCAATTCTACGCTCATCATTCATGATATGTACGGAAACACTATCTTTCTCATTGCCTAACCACGTGATTTCAAGTTCATTGTCTGCATAAAATACCAGTCGACCTTCGAGGGTGTCATACATAATCGCGCGTTTATTTTCGGCACCATAGCCATAGCACATCTGTCTAATGATCCGCCTCTCGGGTCCAATAATGTGCATTTGTTGCAGTCTGTTCGCGGGGCTCCATTCGAGCATTCTCTTGGCCATCGTCTTCTCGTTGGTGTCACTGAGTAGGTTGCCAAGCGAATCATAACGTAATGCGCGTTCGTGAAGACCGCTCAGTTTACTGGCTTGATGCGGCGCTGATTCATCATAGGCGTATATGGTTTCACCTTGTGCATTTCGGTAGCGAGCGCGACTGCCGTTCGCACAGTACTCGAACTGCTCCTCGACTCCGGCTTCTTGTACGGAGATAAGCTGGTTCTTGTCATCATATCCATAAAAGGATTCAGTTGTGACCTGCTTTTCATTTCCGTTTTCATCCAGGCAGGCAGAGCTGATTGCTCTTTGTCGAATATTGCCTGCTGTATCGTGTCGAGTGAGGTGATCGAAAATCTCCGTCGAGCCCTTTTGTGATGTGATTCGTGTAATGATGCCCGATTTAGGTTCATATTCGTAGCAAGTTTTGATTCCATTGCCCAGTTCAGCGACTCGCGCCTGTTCTCGAGCAGTGAATTGACCTTCGGGTACGCTCCAAATGACCTTGTTGTCCAACATGACTTTGGTGAGCAAGCCGGATTTATCATCGTATTCATATTCAACCGTACTGCCACCCATGCCAAAGATTTCAGGGTGTTTAATTCGCATTAGACGTCCACCTTTGGTGCCGTCATAAGTTAGATCAGTTCGAGTCTCGACACTGCAATCAACGCCCACATCGGGCCATGAGACGTTCCACGACTGGACCTCCTGGCTGAGATATCCGAACTCGTCGTAAAAAGATTTCTTGCAATGGGTGTAGGTTCCCAGTTTGCTCTTTTCACGGACTTCCTGGACGGCTATTTTGCCAGTACCATGTGGTTCTCTGTCATACTGACTACGAGTCTCGCGAATATCACCACTCTCTTTATCCTCTTCTATCTGCAAGACAATTCGATCAAGTTCGTCATATGTGTTTGTGCAGATACGTTCACATTCATCGCCCTTTCCCTGTATGATCTTCACAACCCTACCCAGATCGTCATATTCTGTGAGGGTTTGTCCCAGGCTGACATCCATAGTTCTTATTGGCTTGTCGTCAAGCCGTTGCCCGTAATCCACTGTTAAAAGGTTGACACCCATGCTATCGGAGATACTGACTTTTCTGGAGGCGACGTCGTACTTGTAAGTCAGTTCGTACCGGGTTGATTGGCTTGGCTGCCCCTGAGCTTTCCTGATCTCGCGCCCGGCGACATCAGCCACCTTGTCCTCAATTACTTGTGTGTGCAACAGTTTACTGACGCTTCCATCTTCGGAGCACTCGAAAATATCTTGATACTTTGTCTCCCGAAGACCATCGTAGGAGATGCGCTCCACCCTACCATTAGTGTGGGTAGTTTTGGTCAATCGAAGCTGTGGATCATCATATTTCATGACACTCCAACCGGGAGAAGGCTCGTCCTCGAAATGTGGCTCGGAAATGCGTTTTGGCTTACGGGTACGCAGATCATACTCTGTTTCTTCGGCGACGATCAAGCGACCTTTGTATCCTGTTTTAATAGTTTTTATCTCTCTGTTCAGCTTATCAAAGTACTTTTTGGTGCTGGCATTGGTGTGGACATGGATTGTCTCAATACTCAGTTCATCTTGTGTGACAGTATAGATATGCCGCACGCTGTCTTTAGCTCCGTCACGACTTCTGTTGATATGGCCTTCGTATAAGTCCTCCAGGGCGCGACCCAGGCCGTCATATCGCATCTTGCCGATCATACCGTCGACATCAATGATATGTATCGGCTCCTGGAAGCGGCGATCGTATTGCAGTGTTCTCTTGATCTGGCCTTTAGCATTGATGATTTGTCTTGGCAGAAAGCGGTAGGGACCTTTATCATAATAGGCTGTTTCCTGCACCAGGAATTGCTCGCCATTATTGTAACGATAGGTTCGAAGCTCTCTTCCCGTTTGAGGATCATATTCAATTATAGTTTTCTCAGCTTTTTCATGGGTGTAATATGATTCCTTCTCTATCTCTTTGCCGTGATCATCATACTTATTCAAAGTCAATTCAATAAGCTTTAGCTGTTGTATTGATGGGTTATCCGTTGCTTCCTTTTTAATCATGGTAGGCAAACCCACAAATCGATGATTAGCAATCATCTGGTTCCAGTATTCAGTAGTTGTCTTTGTTTGTAGCACAAGAGATCGCTCGGATTCATGTCCGGCATATGATGATTCGATCTTCTCGAGAACGTTGCCAAACTGATCAACCGCATAGGTCCACGGAGGTTTACTCAAAACCGAATTGGTTGATGCCTCCGGGATCTCAGACACAAAGCTGGCGATGATGGTTTGGCCATCTTCGGCATAGACACGTTTGACCGATCTTTGAACAAAGGGTCGAAAACGCCCGGCCCCGTATTCGAGGGCAAGCCAACGATTTTCCTCTTCCCTGATTTTATGCTCACCCCTTTTTGTTTCCGGGTTGAAGCGAGCAAATGTAATCTGTTTCTTCACTTTCCCATGGTGAACACCGCTAATTTCAAGGTGGGTTTCTATATAATGGTTGGTCTGCAGATCATGGACGTGAACCTGCTTGTGTCCACGATATTCTCTAGTGCCCACCATAAGTCCGTTGAAGTAGCGATAGTTGCGTTGCCACTCCTGCTTATCGGCTATTTCAGTTTGCGATGTTACAAGTTGAATATCCTCCAGGCCGGTGGCGCCCTTATCGCCTTCGTCGATCAGGCTGGCGTTTCCATATGTCAAGCGTATTGCACGACCCAGAGGTTCGGTTACCAGCTCAGCCAAGGCTGGGTTGGTTGCACCGGCGTTGGTATATATGAAACGATGGGGGGGCATTGCGGCTGCTTCATCCGGTTTTCCATCCTCACCATAGCAGTGCTCGTTGATCGAGTTTGCTTGAAAAATGTTGAATTCGTTTTTTGTTGAGTCGATGTCAAGTTTTCTTATTAGTGTTTTATTACTATTGTCGAAACGAATATATGTTTGAATCTCTGTAAGTCGGTCCCATACAAAACAGGAAGTAGCATCTTTTCGGCCGGATGATTGTTCGGGTTTAACTTCGAAGAAACCGAATTCAGGGTCTGCACCTTCCTTGCTGTATATGAAATGGATTTCTGAATCCCAATAGCTACCATCACTTATCATGCCGCTTTTGACCACTATGGGACATGAAAACTTGATATCGTTTGGGAACTCCTTGTTCTCCGACAGTTTGTACTCATATTCGACCCGTTGTCCGTATGGGTCCGTTATAGAGATAAGCTGCCAAATCTTATTCCGCATCTGCCCTGCTATTTGTTTTTCGCCCGCAATGCCAGGTATGCCGAATTGATAGGAATGGCCATCTGCAGTTTGCACTGTCCAATAATCGATTTCTGCTTCGCCAGAGTCCGGGTCTATGGCATCGTCTTTGATATGGCGGATGGCTTCGATAAATGCTCCTTCGCTTTTTGCTACAAAAATATGTTTGTTTTCTTGTCCCCTTTCGTCTTTTCGATATAACCGAACCAATGTGTGGCTTTCACCATTCAACTCAAGTCTAAAGCTATCTGTAGATTTATGAGTACCCTGGTTGTTGAGGAAATTCGGGAATGTTTTGTCATCAGGCGCATTACGTTCGATACGTCCAACCATAAGCCGCCATCCGGCAGCTACGAAACTATGGTTGTCGCTTGATCTGGAGTTATAAACAAGTGAGATATCAGGAGTCGGTCCGCCGTGGCAAGTGGGAGGAACAAATACCGGAACATTGTATGAGAGTGTCCCGCTATGTTCATCTACCTTACCAAAGCCACCTTGCCCAAGGAAAATTTTCCCTCTTGGTGTTGTGGTCGAATCATCTGACTCACAATTTCCAGAAGTATCCGATTTGTTAGCGGCTAATTCCTGCTCTATTTCAGCTTGACGGATTTCATCCGCTGAACGAACCTTTTCCGGTATATCTGAGGTCACGTTTTCTTCCATCAATTCGGGAGTCATAGCCATTTCTTTCATAACTTACCTCCAAGATTTGTGGTTTGTAGACCTTAATCTTTATGAGATACATTAAATCAGGATGTTTTTTCTTTATCAATAAAATATTTACTTTAAAATATTTACTTTAATTTTCGGAAAATATTCTTTGGAAACAGTATGTTTAGCCCGGTAATTGTTCCGGCAGTTTTTTCTATCCTTATTTCAGGAGGATCTTCAATCTTAATTAGTGCCTGTCCGAAAAAAAGGTTAACCATTTGAATTAATTGAAATTGAATCAATATTTTCTCTTGC
Organism: Candidatus Bathyarchaeota archaeon; assembly: GCA_023131225.1. Lineage (NCBI taxonomy): Archaea > Thermoproteati > Candidatus Bathyarchaeota > Candidatus Bathyarchaeota archaeon. Next base: position 9,921 of record JAGLZW010000038.1, read on the forward strand.
AAAGATATTTTATATGTGCTATAAATATTTGTTAAAAATCAGTAAGTTACATATTGTTTTCCTATTTGGCATGCCATTTTCACCAAAATCTTCGCATGAGAAAACTAAAAACTATGAGAAAAACCTTTAAACCTCAAATTACCTTCGGTACTGTTCCCATGTCAAATAAAATAAAAATTTCGACATCTTTTGTCGCCACGAGCTTGTTCCAAATGAATGGTGAAGGGTGTCATGGTGAATGTCGTGAAAGTTGTCAAGAAGTGAAAGGTGTCAAAGCTTGAAGAAGTGAAAGGTGTCAAAGAAGTGAAAGGTGTCAAAGCTTGAATTGAGAATTACACTCTTCTTTGACACCGATTTCGCGATCGGAAAACAAGCAGTAACTTTTACTGCTGGACAGGTAGAAGAGTTTCGGAGTTTTATTTCGAGCAATCGTGCTGTTTTAGCGCCTGAAATTGGCGGAGAAAAGTATAGTGATGATATCAGGTTTGCAATGTTCCGATAATATCTGTTAGCCGCGGGATATTTCTTTTTATAAGAAAGGCTTC
>JAGLZW010000039.1 GCA_023131225.1 Candidatus Bathyarchaeota archaeon
CAATATCAAGTGTAATTATAAAATGCAATATTATTTCTTGACCGGCTTGCTCCCCGCAAGCCCCGCTACCTGCCGAATACGTCATGGATCATTACAGCCAACTCTCCATGAACGACGACCCTCGATGTCTTTCGCGAAGATTTTCCTCCTGCTTCCTATAACCACCGCGCGCCATATACAATATCTTGTGGTTTTTTCTTCTTGACATATAAGTGTCTTATTTTTATACTTAATATTTTAAAAAGGGAATTCTTATCAGAACTGGTTATTTGTGTGAACCTCATTAAAAAGTTAAATGAACTGGGACATGCGGAATGGAAGCGTCAGGCGGCTGTGTTGCTTCTGGTCGGTAGCCTTTTTCTTTTTCTCGGGCTCGGAAACGGAAAGCTTTGGGACCGTGATGAGACTACGTACGCCGAAGTAGTTCGGGAGATGATCCAAACGGGAGACTGGTTGGTCCCCAAGTATAACGGTGAACTACTGGCCGACAAACCGGTTCTTTCTTATTGGGCCATGATTGTTGGGGCGCGTGTGTTCGGAATAAATGAAGTTGGCATGCGCTTTTTCTCGGCGGTAAGTGGATTGGCATGCGTACTTGTGCTATTTGCCATGGGCCGTCGTATGTACGGCCCGGAAACCGGGTTCCTGGCCGGACTTATTCTGCTCTCCAGCCTTTTCTTTCTCGTAGTTTGCCGGTCCGCTTTGATGGATGCCCATCTAACATTGTTTGTCACCTGTGCACTGTGGGGATTCTGGGAAGCCCTTCGCAATCCAGACAGCTCCCTGCTGTGGATGCTCTTGTGCGGGGGTGCCACTGGTCTGGCAGTCCTTACCAAAGGCCCGCTGGGGTTACTTCTTGTGGGCACGGTTGGGCTCTTTATGTTGGTAAGCACCCGCAAATTCTCTTTGGTGCGCAAGCTGCATCCAATAGCCACTCTGACAATTTTCTTATTGGTGGCATCTTCATGGTACGCTGTGATTACGTGGAAGACTGGATGGGAGTTTTTGCTGGACTTCATAATCAGGGAGAATATAGACAAGCTGTTTAGGCCGACTTTAGGACACGGAGGCCCTGTGTGGTATTATCTGCCGGTTTTGCTGTTTGCGATTCTGCCCTGGAGTTTGTTTCTGCCATGGGCAATTCGATCCATGTGGAAACACGGCTGGGAGGAAAAGGCTTTCTTGCTGGGCTGGGCGGTAATCCCGTTCGTATTTTTCTCGCTACTTGGCACTAAGCTTCCGCATTACATACTACCGATTTTCCCTGCCTTGGCCCTTATTATAGCCCGGGCCTTGGTCGGAGCCGAGGAAAACAAAAGCACACCTCCGGGCTATATCCTTCACGTGCTTTGCGGGCTTGGGATCTTATTGCTGATCGGAGGACTGGTGGGTTGGAACATGCAACCTGCCCTGGCAGGGTGGAGGCTGCCTCTGACCCTATTGCCCCTGTGCCTTGGATGGGCCGTTGCTGCTCGTCGCCCCAACCGGTATCCATTCACACGGCCTTATCTCGTGGGAAGCATGCTGTTGTTCATACTCTTGGCCGCACATGTCATGGTCCCGCACCTGGACCGTTTCCGGGTGGTACATCAGGCAGCTGCCCACGCTGCCAGCTGGGCTGAAGAGAAAACTCATCAGGGTCAGCGGCCACGGCTATTAGCCCACCGCTACCGTGAGCCAGGTATGCTCTTTTATGCCAGGCAGGGTATTGCAAAGGTGGACGATGATAGATTGCAGGAGGCCCTCTTTTTACCGAGCCCGCTCCTTGTCATTGCCAGGAGTAAATTTTATGAACAGATGTCTGAAGACCTGAAATCTCAATTCCGTGTTCGGGCACGCTATGAAGGGTACTGCGAGAACAAAGGACAGATGACTCTTTTACTTTTGGAAGCTCTTCACAGGGATGAAGGCCGCCCGGACTCTGAGTGCCTTTCGTCTGTGCATGGCAATTCCTGATGGGAAAGGAAGTGCAGTTGAACAAGAATTTGTTGATTTCGACCTTCACGGCTCTATTAACAGTCTTTGTTACCTTTATTTTCGATGCTCAGATCGGTGTATTTTTTAGAAAAATAATTCCTGACGCTGCAACCAGGCACACCGTTGAACTCTTTTCAGACTGGGGAGTGTGGTTTTTCTACGCTATTTTTGCAGGACTGATCGTTTATGCACTTTTCAAGAAAGATAGGAATTTACGCGGTGTATGCTCGGCATATCTAAAGACCCAACTAATTTTTTCTTTCGCGGTTGTAAGGCTTATGAAGATATTGTTCGGGCGTGCAAGGCCGGAGTATGGAATGGAATTTACATTTCTTTCTGTCGATGACCACTACAATTCGTTTCCGTCAGGACATTCGGCAGATGTCTTTGTGTCTGGCGTATTTCTATTCTGTTTGCTGAGACATTCTAAATACCGTGTTGTACCTCTTTGTTATGCCTTTTTGATGGCCTTGCTAAGGATAATAGTTAGTGCCCACCATCCATCGGATGTTGTTGCTGGTATAGCCATAGGTGTATTAGGGGCACATATTATTCTATGGAAACGGCCATTCCGGCGGGCGAGACTTCCAAACAAAGGTGCTTGTGGGTAGACAATTAGAATACGCCCATGATCCTTGCGCATATACCAAAATGATTACGCCTTTGAACCCTTCCATAAGGGATTTACCACTCAGTTACAGGGGCCGCCTGTTCCTGTCGAACATGGTGTTCGCTTTATGCTAAAGGTCCAAACGTCGTTCAACAGGTAGTTGATGATTGCCGCCAAAAGGATTGCAATAACATTGGCGACCAAGTAGTGAGTAAACTGTACTATCACTTTTGTGATGAGAAACTGACAGACGATAGATAGCCAGCAGGCAAGAAAGTACTGTACTAATTGAACCCAGAGAGCTTTTTTGATTTCTTTCTTTCGCTCACCCCATGTCCAGAGCCTGTTCCATGTAAAGTTGTTGATCGTTGCACAAAAAATGGCCAGGGTTAGAGAGAGGTTGAGACGCATTCCATCAGTACTTATCCATTTGAAAATATATTCTTGTGCGAGATATAAGACACCCAGATTAACTACCATTCCTGAAAATCCCACGGAGCCGAATTTAAGGAAACGGTGTCTCACTAATTTCGAGATCAGTGGTGTTAGAAAAGCGTTCTGAGTGCTGTCCATCGAATTTTTTTCTCACCTCTGTTAACTTTTACTTCCATTTTCAAGAAATTCCATTGCCTTTGCATATACCTGATCTGGATGAATCCCTTTCAGGCACCGATTGTCCCCATCACATGGAGAGTTGCGGTGATTATAGGCGGTAAGGCACGGGGAGCAGGAAAAGGATCGATAGAAAAAAAAGGCCTTTTTGTTTAGTGTACCATAAAGCGCCGGAGTTTCAGGGCCGTAAAATATGATGGTCGGGATAGGCGTTAAAGCAGCGAACTGTCCGGGTCCTCCGTCATTGGTAATAAGAAGGCATGCCCGATAAAAAAGGGCCATCAGTTCCCGAAGATTTTTTGTATATCCGGTCAAATCAATGCAATGGAGATTTCCACACCGGGATAAAATCGTCTTCGCAAGGGCTTTGTCGGCCTTCATACCAATGATGGCGACGGCATACCCATCCGAGATGAATCTCTCCGACAAGCGGCAATAATAATCAAGGGGCCATGCCCTAATAGGGAGGATACCGCCACTGGGATAAAGGAGGATCAATTTTTTGTCCTTCACAACAGGAAAATCACAGAGCAGTCGTTCGGTCATACCCTGAATTTCACTTTCTTCAAAGGAAATGGAAGGAGCCTCAAAAGGCTGAGCAGGAACGATCCGTTTGGCAGTTGGCGTCGTTTTCGAATCCAACGCCTCCACCATCGTCAAAAACTGTTGAGAGATATGGTGATAAGGATTGTACATAACAGGTCGATTGATAAAGGATCCTCGATAGAGTCCTTCCTGGGTATATGGGTGGAACCCGACACGTATAACCGCACCGCTCAAAAACGAAAAAATGGCGCTGATCCTTGAAAAGAGCTCGCAATCGATTATAGCATCGAATTTTATACGACGCATCTTCTGGAAAACTCGAAGGCAGTCCAAAATAAATCGCTTCATGGAAATGTTGTTAATGGTAAGGATGTTTTCCTTAGGGATGACATTTAGGATTTCTAAGATCTCCCGATTCTGTTCGAACAGAAGCACATGTATAGTCGCACCTGGATACCTTCTTTTGATTTGGGTAAACATGGGGTGGGCTAAAACAAGACTTCCCATTTCGGAAAGAAGAATCACAAGAATTTTTCCGAGTATAGTTTTTGATGGCCTTTTCCTTCGAGGAAAAAGAGACAGGCCCCTGCAGAGGAGAGTCCCCACGATTCGGTCTACTTTTCGTTGGAATGTGAGATTCATTGTCCTTTTGATCAATTAAATATCTTATTCCCAGGCCCTGAAACATCAGCCTGTCACAATTGCTTTAATGATGCTTTCATTTTTTACGAATTCATCATGTTTAGGTTTCTCACTTATAGGCAATATTAAGTTCGATTGCCGCCGATTTTAATCTCTTATCGGAAGTCCAGAGTGGTATTCTCAACAATTGTGCTGAAGCGAGAAGGTGTACATCAACAAAACCGATACCAATACCCATCAATTTGTTTTGTTCAATATAAAAAAGAGATTCATTAAGATCGATGGTTGGGGCCATCGGCAGAGAGCGAAGTAAGGTCAAAATTTCATATCGGTTTTTAATATTACCACAGGCTAATTCGCAAATTATGAAAGAGTGACATATCACCTCTGCATCCAGAAGCAGTTTTTCAAGGTGACGGCTTCCCTTTCTCAAATGGATAACCCAGATTGAAGTGTCAACGAG
>JAGLZW010000040.1 GCA_023131225.1 Candidatus Bathyarchaeota archaeon
TTTGAACATAATGCACCTCTCTTTTGAAAAGGAAGCGAGACCGTCCCTTATGTTGTGCCCATGCCAAGGAAGGCTGGGAGGAAACCCAGCAAATACGCATAAATCAGTATGGTGTCCCCGGATTTCTTGCAAAAGCATTTTTTTATAATTTTTTTCTTGACATGTTGCTCCGCTCTGCATTATACTGCAGCAAAACGCTCCAGATAGATGTGCTCCTTATTGGTCTGAAGCGATCTAAACCATTGTGAGGTGTAACATAACATGCCAAGAATCACCATAAATCTTAATGAAAAGGAAGCCGAACTCAAAGATATGATTAGGAAACTCAGCGAGTACAATGCCAACGGCAATCCCTACTTTGACAGATCGGAGAGCGTGATAGCCAAGATGATCTTGCAACCAGCTCTCAAGAGAGAATATGAGAAATATGCAAAGAGCGGAAAATAATGTATTGCCTGTGAGGTGTCCATATGATAAAGAACCAAGTTAAAAGTGGAACTGGAGCAGGATTGGATGAATATCCTAAAGGAATGGATAGAAAAAGTAATTGAAAACATAAAAAGTGCCGATACATTAAAGGAACGGCCCTCTGGTGTTATGACGGGACTTCGGAACTTGCAGTTACGTTTAAATCCTTTGATTCTCGCAAATGTTGACCCCAGAACCAGGTTCATGGCATATTTTCTTAGTTGTTACGTTGATACGGTTCTAATGGACCTTTGCGGGGATACGCCGGACGATGGAGATGGAAAACTGAAGAATGTAAGAGATGTTTTTTTTGAGAAAATCACCCAAGATTTTGAAAAATTAGTCTCTTGTTTGAAAAATAACGAAGATCCTTTGCCCATTTTTGAGGATTTCGTAGTATTATATACACAGGCAGTTAACAAACTGAATTATTTAGATAACCAATAGATATTGGAGGCCATTATGAGTGGAATCGACAAATCGGTCTGTCTAGCCATTCTTGACCGGGCGCTCAGAAATAGCTGGTACTATTTGCAAAGTGGGCGTAAGGCACCAGCTTATGCAAACATTGACAGCGCTATGTTGGGTTATCGTGATGAAACAAAGGTGCCTTTACCACCTCAGCATCAAAGAATGGAGGGCTTGGTAGAACAGTTTGCCAAGAAAATCAAACAAATTGATCGTGAGAGCCCATTTCATCGGTTGGCCTTTATTGACAAAGCAGGTAGAGGACCGGTTGGGATGATTGCCCTTTCAAGTCATATTATTTGGAAGTCTCAGAAAGAAGCAGTGTTCGTGAGGTCTTACAAGAATACTCTACGGTCGGCCATTGAAGGTACACGATTAGGGGCGGATGAGAAAGTATTAATTATCAGCGACATTGCAACAACTGGCGAGACCATACTAAAGGCTGCCAGCAAACTTTGGTTAGCTGGGGCAATAGTCGCTGGCGCATTGGTGTTTTTTGACCAAGAACTTGGTGCCAAAGAGAACTTAGCCCTGAAGGACATTACGCTACATAGTCTTTGTACAAGGCAAGAATACAGGAGTCAGCCGGATAGAGAAGAAAAATTACCAGACTTAGAAATCGGGGCTTTACGTGTTTTTGGTGGTGTAATGTAAGCTCCCAACCAGGACAACACTGAGCGTTTTGCTGGAAAAAAGGCCTTTTACCGAAGTAGAAGGTCTTTTTTAGGAGAGACCGTGCTTGCGATAACGATATCAGAGACTATTCAGGTTGACCAAGCAAACTGCGCCAAATGTATCCAGAAGGTTAGTTATACTAACCCGAGTGAAAAACCATACGATTTTTCAGGCATTTTCGGCACATTTTTCCACAAGGATTGCGATGATTTCGATTTCACAGATACGACAGGAGAAATCCATGTTGATGTAATAGATATTCATGATGAGCCCTACCAGAAAAGATTGACTTATTCTCTAAGTGGTTCTGTTTCCCCTAAAAATACAGCTGGTTACACATTAGAATACACTTGGTCAAACTTCAAAGACGAGGCAGGCTTTAAAAGAATAGCAACTAAATTTGACTTCTTAACAAATTATAACCTTACCATAATCGTCAAAGATTCTACATTTACTGACCGCCTGATCAGAGTGAAAGATCGGGACCAGGTTCTTAATGAAGAAGCGGGCGACTACCACGTCACTTTGGAGGGGAGCCTGTTTATCTCAAGACAACACATTTCTCCAAATTCGAACATGGATATTAGAATAATCGCTAGAATCCCCAAAATCCCTCTTCTTGTAATTAAGGATTTGGCCAGGGATTATGAGGGTTGCCTCGATCAGAGACACGTGGTTATTTGTGTTATTCATTTATTGAGAGATTCCTTGCCGTTCTTCGATTCTCTTCTTTCAATGGGCGTTGAAAAAGATGATCTGTTCATAGTTGGCATCCCCTATTCTTCCAAGATTGAGGTGGTAGAGCACCTAATGGATGACGATTTTCGTGTCAGGCACCTTGACAAAACTCGATATATCGATGAATTCCTTGGGGTTATCAAGGCAGTCCTCCTAGAAGCCTGCCAGCATTGTGTACGCACAAAAAAAAGCCTTCTAATCATTGAAGACGGCGGGTATGCTGTTCCACTCTTACATGAAGACGATGAATTCAGCGAATATTCAAACATTTGTGTGGGAGCAGTAGAGCAGACTGCAAACGGAATATGGGCTGATCAACTAATAGCCGAAAACAGTGGTCTATTATTTCCAATTATGAATGTGGCAGAATCAAGAATAAAAAGGGAACGTGAGTCTCCCTTGGTAGCCACGGCAATAATACAGAATATCAATCGACTTTTGGAAGGTTATGGCATTGATATAAGGAATCAAAAGGTAGGACAGATAGGTTTCGGGGTTATAGGTCGTCCCTTAGCCTTAGAAATGCAGTCTGACGGAGTTGATGTCACAATCTATGATCTTGATGAAGATATCAATAAAGAGGCGAAAAAAGATGATATTAAGGTCGCTCAGAGTCTTGAAGAGCTTCTGCCAGGAAAGACATTGATTATTGGCTGCACTGGAAAGGAAGTGGTGGGACTTTCAGAATTAAGGAAAATCGATAGAAACATATACTTTGTAAATGCGACATCGAAATTGCGAGAACTTAACTATAGAGAGTTCCTTGATATTGCCGAGAAACTGAAAATAAAAGCGGGCATAGGTACAGAATACAAGCTGAAAGGCGGCAGAGAGATAATAATTCGCTTGCTGGCCAATGGGTTCCCCGTAAACTTCTTTGAGAATGCTCAAAGCATTCCTGATCAAAAAATTCAATTCATTCTGGCACTGTTACTGGGAGCAGCAGGGCATTTAGTCTCAACAGGTATTTGTGAGCCACTAATCCACGAGATACCGTCTGCTTTGGAAGACAGAATAGAGAGGCTTATGTCTTTGCATGATAAAACAATATAAATCACAAAAGAAAGGATAGAAAAGGAGAAAATGAACGACAGGGAATTTAGCGACCGGTTACTCACCGAAATAGATAAGAAAAGGAGCGTGGCCGTCGTTGGTCTCGATCCAGATTATCAGAGAATTCCCTTATGCTTTCATGAGGCAACCCGGGGAAATGAAGGCGACTTGTTAAAATATGCCGCAGATGCGATCATTATCTTTAACAAATGCATTATTGATGTAGTTGAGCCTTACGTACCCGCCGTAAAGCCTCAAATAGCCTTTTTCGAAAGATATGGAATCGAGGGCATAAGGGCATTTATCAACACTGTGGAGTATGCAAGGAATAAGGGACTAATTGTCATCGAAGACGCAAAACGAAACGATATCGGCAATACCGCTCAAGCATACGCAGACGGCCATATTGGCATGGTGAAAATAGATGAGGACCGGGAGTGTCGAGTCTTTGGTGTAGATGCCATCACTATAAATCCCTATTTGGGTTCTGACGGTATAAATCCTTTTTTGGATACTATAGAAAAACACCATAAGGGTATATTTGTGCTAGTCAAAACGTCCAATCCCTCTTCGTCTGAGTTGCAGGATATCGTCTTGGAAGATGGGAAGACCAAGCTCTTCGAATACGTGGCCAAAATAGTCAACACATGGGGAGATAGGTTCGTTGGGCGACGTGGTTATTCTTCGGTCGGTGCAGTGGTGGGGGCCACATTTCCAGAACACGCGAAAGTGCTGAGATCAATCATGCCTAAGGCTATTTTCTTGGTTCCGGGTTACGGAGCTCAGGGGGCCACTGGGAAAGATATAACGGAATGCTTTAATAAAGATGGTTATGGTGCAATTGTAAGTGCTTCGAGGTCTATCAATTACCCTCATGGGACCGATTTGAACATCTCGGAAGACTCATTCAAAATTCTTGTCGAGAATGCCATACAAGCAATGAATAGTGATATTTCCGAGGCTTTATCAGGGAACGGTCTGCTTCCGTGGTAAGGAGTAATCCGATGACAATAAAAATAGAAGGAAAAGGCTTAATTTTTTCTCCAGATTTTATCGCCACTCAAGATGCTATAACAATTATTAAAAAGTGTAGGAATTACTTTAGCGCGGTTAAAGTTGGCAACATAATGCTTTACCGGGAAGGAATAAATGTCATTCAAAGACTGAAAGACGCCTCTGATCTGCCAGTCATATGTGATTTCAAGATTATGGACATACCAGATGTTGCCGAGGAGCTTATCGGAATTGGAGCAGAAACAGGTATGGACGGTGCTATGATTTGGGGAATGGCTGGGCAGGAAACAGTCTATAGATGTATTTCTTCATACCCAGACATTATGATTTTCTTACTCACCGAGTATACCCACAGCGCTGACGTAATTGACTCAACTATTGCCGACCAGATGGCACGGATGGCTGTCGAGACCAAAGCATACGGCATTCAGGCACCCGCCACGAGACCTAATCGTATCGCTGAGTTGAGGAGATTAGTTGGCCATGATTTGAAAATCATCAGTTGTGGAGTGGGGTACCAAGGGGCCTCATATGGTTCCGCTATAAAATACGGGGCAGATTTTGAGATTATTGGAAGGGCGATTTATCGCTCAGATGATCCGGTCGTTGAGTCAAAAAAGGCCCATGATGCTATTCTGTCAACGATAGTTTGATTTCGAAAGAAGCCCCTTTCATCAAGGTTTGACCAGAGAATATATTATTAGCATAATGCATGGGGGTAAATTAGAGTCGAGCCATTTTTACGGGATTTTAGTGATGCGAAGATTAGGGACATCCATGAAATTTTGACATTTGGCTCTATTCACGAGCCTCCTCACTGAACCACGCGTGAGACCTTGCTCTTTCGAGACCCTTTCATGGGTTTGTCCTTTTTCCGTTGCTGAAGGGCAGGGGGCCTGAGGCGAGTCTTCCGCAATCGCTGCTTGCGCTTGGCATCACCATATTTTCCGAATCTACCGCCCATGGACACTTCCAATCTTCGCATCAGACTTATTCAACATAGCCT
>JAGLZW010000041.1 GCA_023131225.1 Candidatus Bathyarchaeota archaeon
TAACATATCTGAAAACAACATGTCTGCGAGCACGTTTGGGATGTGGTTGACCCACTCATCCGACAATGAGGTAATCGGAAATGACTTTTCAAACCTGGGCTGGAGTTTACTAATCTATTATTCTCATAATAACACAGTTCAGTATAACAACATATCCTTTACCGTTGATGGCGTAAGAATGATGTTTTCCCGTCAGAACAACTTCACAGAAAACCACTTCGAATCGAACAGTCATTCAGGAATCTTTTTTTGGCAGAATAACACCAACAACCGTATCACTAAAAATAGGTTTTATTCGAACCAGCATGGAGTTGAGCTGAAACTATGGTGTAATAACAACACTATCGCAGACAATGACATAAGACATAACGAGAGAAACGGTATTCTGATCCTAGAGTCTACGAGTAACATGGTCACAAGAAATTATGTCTATTCAAATGCTAGAGGAGTGATTTCCTACGATTCCTCCGATAACAAGATCTACCATAACAGCATCATAGACAGTTGGGAAGAGCAGGCAGCCGATTTTAATTCAGCTAACATCTGGAATAATGGTTGTGAAGGGAACTACTGGAGCAACTATAGCGGCATTGACTTAGACGGAGATGGGATAGGTGACACGTATCTTCCTTGGGAAGATGTTGACTACTATCCTCTAATGAATCTTTACTGGAATCCAGCAGATGTTAACCATGATTTGGATGTCGACATTTTTGATGTTGTCTTAGCCTGCAGTGCTTATAGTTCTACTCCTCTAGACCCCAACTGGAACCCACACTGTGACATAGCTGAACCATATGGAAAAGTTGACATATACGACGTTGTAATGATATGTAACAGCTATGGAGAAGAATACAATCCCTGAAACAGCAATTGACGCACGTTTAACTAAGAACTGTTAGGCTAGCTTTGTCATATATCCTCTTAAGTTTCTCAAGACCATTTCCAGTGTAATGCTTAGCTAGGATATTCCTTGGTGTTCTTCCTTGAAAGACATCTATAAATGCGCGCGCGATTTCAAACCTTATAAAAGTGATGGTTCCAGACCCAAAAGATGGTGGGCCGGGCCGGACTTGAACCGGCGACCTTCTGCGTGTCAGGCAGATGTCCTACCATGCTAGACGACCGGCCCTTGTGTTCTTCTTAGGACTAAAACCTAAATATGTTTTATTTATACCTAGATCTTTATACCCATTTATACTCAGGACTACCAATTAGAGAATTATCAATTTTATGGTGCTTATACACCGTCTACCGTTCTCAAATGCAACATGCGCGCTCACGCAGCGATACCAGACGAGTTGAAGAGAATAAAGCCTATTATGATCTGCAAGAGTATTACGGCAGACTAAGAAACCCGCCATATGTTTTCTCTCCGTTTCCATTCTTTTTCTCTGAACTTCTTATGATTCATATTCAACTCACGTTCCAATTTGATAATCACTAACGGAACGCCACTCAACTATTCTGTTTAGAAAGCAAACTGATGGATACAGATAACTGCAGGATTTCAAACTTTCTAATTTATGACAAAATTGAAACTCACAAACTTCTGAATTTTTAAATTTGCTGCGCGTATAAGTACTAGTGTTCCAGGTCTATGTTTACTGTTCTTTATCGTAAACAATACTTTCGTGTGTTTGCATTCCAACTGGGCATTCTCTTATTTGTTCTGTTGTCAATGAATTCAAATCAGTTGCTTCCTGATGTACTGACTGAGCTGTTGTTCCAGTTTGTGACCGTCCAGCCGGTTTCAAAGACGTTTCAGGCTTGACTCGTGGTGCAGGAGTCTTCTCGCGGATGCTTGGTTGTACTGATAAACCGCCCTGTAAGTAAGCTTCGCGGGAACTACCCCCGGCAAACAAAAGCGCCCCAAACAAAATGAGACCAACATATATGTTTGAACTTCTTGTGGGCAGTGCGATTACAGAAGCGAGCCCCCACATAATCATAATCAAACCTAAACCACTCATAAAGCCATAGACAAATGCGCCTAATCTATGATTTCTTATTTCTGTGTACAAGTGAATCACAGTTTTGAAAAGGTTTGCTTACTTTATAATCGTTATGAGATTGTAATAACTATGCTGAATCCGAATTTACATGTGCCATAGTGCTATATCAACTGGAGTTTTTGCTTTGATTGACATTAAAAATTTGATGCAAAGGCTGCCCAAAACGTACATATCTCTCATGGTATCGAATCGTCTCTGATTCACCATCTTCGTCTCGCAAGAGTGGGAACAATCGCCATTTTTGGCTTACGATATCTCCGATACTGCATCTAGTGTGCACATCAAATCTTCGGCTGTTCCCTAGTTCAATTCTTATGGCTATACTACGTATCTGTGTCTGTCTTTGAACTCTTGCACCTTGCCCGCATTCCAACCGCGCAGCTGCTGATAATACCCCGTAATCCTAGACCAATGCTCCAAATCATTACCCTCTGCCCCGCAACGTTTGCATCTAACCTGCAAATTAGCCTCCACGCTATTGCACTTCCTGCAAATCGTCATGTCTCGGGTGAAGGCAAAATAAGCTGCCAACGACTCTGTTGCAATCCGTCTAATCAAGCTCCAAATCGCCTTGGGCGATGGGTTGCTCTCCCCGAGAAAAACATGCAAGATCGCGCCGCCTTTAGTCAATGGATGAAAGCTAGATTCAACCCTAATCCGCTCCAATAGCGGAATCCCAGCTGATGGGCGAATATGAGAACTATTGGTATAGTAAATGCCCCCATTGCCAACATCGCCCTGCACAACTGCCTTTTCTCCAAACAGCCTACGATCAACCAAAGCTAACCTGTGCGCACAACTTTCTGCGGGGGTTTGAATACATCCAAACCGATAGCCTGTCTCTTCCGCATAGTCGTTCACCCGATCAGCCATGTGCCTAATTACTCGCAATCCAAAACGCCACGCGTTAGGGTCTTCATGCATCTCCGCATCCAAATGTGCCTTTAACAGCTCATTCAAACCTACAAAGCCCACGTTCAACACCTGTTTGTCCAAGTTTAGATAGGGCTCGCCAAAGCAGTCCATGGTACAAAACGGCAGCGTACCTCCGTCTAGTCTATCTTTAACAACGTCCCGCTTAATGAAAAGTACATCCTTAGCCATGTCCATACGTTCATCTAAAAGCTCAAACAACCGATCATCATTTCCCCCAGCCTCATAAGCCAATCTCGGCAAATTGACAGTAACAACTTGCAAGCTCCCCATCCGCATAGCGCCCTTATGAAAGTCTTTCAACTCGTCACTGTCAGGCGTAAAGATCAACCTGCAACATTGACTATTCACAATGTCAGGCATATAGTCAGGGCAAAGGTTGAGAAAGTAGGGAGTTCCAAACTTGGACGCCAATGCAGCCACTTTAATATATTCATCTTCAAACTTGTCCAAATATTCTCGTCGCAACTTCACTTCACACTTGGGGAAGTTGAACGGTTTCCCCAAGTAGTCTCCGCCCATGTAAACGTCAAGTATAGCATTAAAGAAGGCGTTAGCCTCGTCGTAATAGTCGAGGTAAGTCTCCGACTTGCTGACTTTTCCACCGGGCAAAAGCACAGGTACATCCCAAATAATCTTGGGCACTGCACATTCCAATGCAATAGAGGAAAAAACCGTCTGGCCACCCCGTGCGACGTACATCTGTGACATCTCGTAAATGTACATCTGCGCCAGCTGCTTCATACGCTCATATGACAAACCTCTCACGAATGGTGCAAGCCAAACATTAAAAAAGTCATAGCCTTGCCCACCAGCCCAATTCGTTTGTGCCGCCGCTAAAGCCTTGGCTGCGTGCAAAATTGCAACCTCCGCATGCTTCGCAGGACCAGCCACAGCCGTATGTACGCCCTCACCATCGACAATCAAGCCTTTTCTAAGAAAGAAGCGTAGGTCATGCTCTTGGCAGAAGGGCCTAGTTGCAAAGTACTCAAGATCATGGATGTGAATGGCGCCGGCAATGTGAGCGTCTGCCAAATGTGGTGGCAAACAGTTTAACAACGCGTATTGATCGAAAATGGTGTCGGCGGCAAGCTTATGAATTGTTTCCGGATTGTGTTGGAGATTAGCATTCTCCTTGTCACCAGCGCGAATGAGGTTTTCGACATCAAACAGAGGGATGCCGAGTCTGGTGTATCTAGCTCTGGGGCGTTCAAAATTGTTCTCTAATAATGCTACGCAGACAAACTCTCGAATTAGCGGACCAGACAAAAACTCTAGATCTAAGGTGTTTATCCGACCTGCAATGTCTAGGGCTATCTTATCTGCAACTTCGTCTGAAAGCCCTGTTTCTTTCATTAGAGAATCTCTTATTTTCTGTGGATTAAAGTCCTCGAACATTATTTTGGATGTTCTAACTCGTGGGAAATATTTGAGCGAATCTACAGTATATTCTTGTTGGCTCGTGGAAAAACCCCCGCAGCAAAACACAATACTACCTCCAGACTCTTAGAATTTTCAATATACATTTCAGTTAAAAAACAGATGGTGTGGATTGCGTAGGCCATGGTCTCTATATACATAAAGATATAAATTTTTCACACTTCGCAGATTACTTGAGATTTTTGGATAAGACTGTATAAAATGCTGTAGTCTGATCCTTCAAAATTGACATACTCGGTGTTTGGCATAAAAACATAAAAACCGCTGATTTAATGGTTTCGCTAGTAACGTGTTAAAGTAAGGATGCTTGTTGAGCTACAGTTTGGGCATTTTAGATGGGTTCCGCGCGATGTAGTTTTGCAGTGGTGACAATGTGTGAAAGAGAGATTGTAGACGAAGAAACCTATGTCCTTTGTAACGAGTTGCTTTGTTTTAATCAGAAGCTCCTCTGCAGAGAGCTGCTCATCTTCAGTTTCTATAAGGGCCAAGTGACCGCCGGGGGTTAGTTGATGTATTCGTTCTTCTAGGCTGAGTTGTTCTTCTTCGATGAGGAAAAGCGTGTTTGTGTCTGAGTAGTAAGGTTGTTCCTTAGTGCCTAGGGTTTTGACAACCCCCCACCCATATTCCTCTACGTCTAGTCTCGCAAGCCTCTTTGCCGCCTTTCTGTTGGGGATAATGGCTGTCGTCAATCGAGTTTTTGGTTTTTTAGCATGTTTCTTCGCGTAGGAGTTAATGTGCTTCAAAATTCTTTCCGTCACTACAAAAGCTTTCCCATAATCTTCAGCCAATTCTTTACCAATCAATGTTCGAACTGCTTCGTTTAGCCCTATTAGGACTATTGTTCGTGTTGTATTTTCCAGTCTGAAGTATTGGTCACCATTTGTTTTCTGCATCAGATAAGGCAGAAGATTTTGCTCGGTCCGCTTCTTAATCGTTTGATATTTGATTTCTAAGGCTTGGCTAACCAAGTCAAGTTGCTCGTTCAGAAGCTCAAGGAATTTGTCTTCATCTCCTCTGGCGTCAAAGGAAACTCTAGGTAGATTCATGCTAACGAGATCTAGATTTCCTGCTCGTTGAGTGTCGAGTTCCCAGTCTTGGAGCCATTCATCTGCCAGTCTCAAACCAGAAGCCGTGTACGTAGCGTTTTTTTGGTTGTCGGGGCACAGGTTGGCAAAGTATATGAGAACGCTTGTTGCGGCGAGCTTGTGTGCTCCATGAAGCAAATTCTCTGCTTCGGCGTTTTTGAGGGTTTCTTGTCGTGTTTTTATAATTATTTTTGGGTTCTGCAAAGGATATGTCTTGTTTTCTTCAACTAATGTTTCTAGCAATAAGAGGGCGAGTTGTTGAGTTTCGTTGGCGTATAGAGTGCTCTTTTTTGCTGAAAGCTCTAGGCATATTGTTGTAGGTGTTGGAGTTGTTTGGTTTAGGTTCTTGATGAAGAGACGTAGAAGTTCTTTGATTTTATCAGAGGCTACATTCTTTGTGTAAGGGGCTAAGTAGATGTTGAAATCGTCTAAGTTCTGTAGCCCTGTTATTTCTGTTGCAGTGTTTTGGATGATGTTTATTGTGACGTTAAGGGCTGCTTCAAGGGTTTTTGGCTTGAAGGAGTGAAAGAAATACGGAAGGCTGTGAGTGATTTCGTTTGGTTTTAGTATCCATGTTCCGAGGTTGTAGAGGTGTAGTTTGCCGCTTAGATGAGCGTCCGAGATGTTGCGAGGTAGGATGTTTAGAAGCGTATATTCTTCTATAACTGCGTTGCCTGCCGCTTTGTGAACTGCTTCTACGTTTGGTCGTGGCGCATCAATTAGCCGAGTAACTTCATGCACGGGTAGACCTAGACGTGTGAGTTTGTGGCGGTAGTCTTCGTGGTGTTTTTCTAGGAGAATTGTGTTGACGATTTCACGGATGAGGGGTGCTGTCAAGTATTTGGTCTTGAATTGTTGGAGGCGTTTTTCTGTTTCTCGGGCGATTTTTTGGGCAATATCTGTTGGAACATTAGCCTCCTTGATTAGGGATTGGGTGATTTTGTTTCTGTCGAATTCTTCTATGGAAAGGCGGGATGTGCGGATGAGCATTTTTCTGCGTTTGTATGTTTTATCTTCTATTTCGTCGGTGATTTCGATGATGCGTCTGCCAAGGTCTGTCAGGCGGTAGTTTTTGGTTTCTACGTCGGGTTCAATTAGGTCGGCTTTCAAGAGCGATTTGAGGTGGTAGGCGAAGCGTCCAGCGTCACGGGTGGCGTCAAGTTTTAGGTAATTCATGATCTCTGTGTAGGATAGGGGACCATGTTCCAGGAGTAAGTTTAAGATTTGTATACGTATCTGTGCTGATATTGCTTTAAGTACTTGAATGCCGGCTTTGTGGATGCTGCGAAGTTTTGGGTTAGGCATGGTGATGCGCCTTTTGCGGGATATTTCCTTAGAGTTTGTATAGTTTAAAGGTTGGGGAGAGATTGTACGCATGTACTCAATGCTTAGATTCGACTGATCTATTAAGCGGCAAACATATTTGGGAACGCTTAAATTATTAGTGTGCGTTCTTTTTTGAGGTTGTAGGGCGGCGGTAGCCAAGCCAGGTCAAAAAACTGTTGGCCATAGGCGAAGGACTCAAGATCCTTTCCCGTAGGGGTTCGCCGGTTCGAATCCGGCCCGCCGCACCAAGTTCATGTTTCTCTCCCAGCTGGTTCTACTGGTAATCCAACCTTGCAAAATCGTGCTTTTTGTTATGGCTTATTAGTTTAGACGCTAAATAGAGCCGAGGGTTGTTTATGCAAGCTTTTCCCCTCGAAACATCGCTCATCAAACCAAAGGATAACATAGTCAATATGCTTATCCAAGCAGTAAAGAGGCGAAACTTGAAACTGGAAGATAAAGACATCATAGCAATATCATCAAAAGCCGTAGCGATGGCACAAGGACGAATAGTTGAACTGCACCAAGTTACACCTTCCAAAGAGGCAAGAACCTTGGCCGAAAAACATTCTTTGCAACCACAATTCGCCGAACTAATAATACAAGAAGCTGAACAAATCTACGGCGGAGTTGAAAAAGCGGTTCTTACGCTGAAAAATGGAATACTAACGGTAAATGCAGGCATCGACCGTAAAAATGCGCCCTCAGGCCATGTTGTGCTATGGCCGATAGATCCTCAACAATACGTCGAAAATATTCGAAACGAAATAAGACAAAAAGCTGGAAAAAGGGTGGGGGTTTTAGTGGTAGACAGCGACGTGGCGCCTTTAAGAATGGGTACCAGAGGCTTAGCTGTAGCGGTAACGGGCTTCGAACCAGTAAAAGATTGCCGAGACGAAAAAGATCTCTTCCAAAAACCTTTGCTGATCACTCGGCATGCAATAGCAGATGATCTCGCATCCCTAGCTCATTTGCTACTGGGCGAAACAAGCGAGAAAACGCCTTTTGTCCTCATCAGAGATGTACCTGTCACATTTACAGATGAAAAAGTTTCTCCGGAAGAAATGGAGATTTCATCCGATAAATGCGTTTATGCATCTGCCTTTAAGATTTCAGCCGCCAATCTTGAAACCGTAAATCCTTAAAGCTTTCACCAACCCAGTTCCAATCAACGTTGCAGCTATGGCTATGAACAGTCGTTCTATAGGATACAGCCATGTAAGAAGTTGCCAGTCAGCTTTCCAAACACCAACCTCGGAAATGAAACTAGGCCAGTAAATAGCTTCAAACATCAAACTGCCTACAACATGGCCAAAAAGAGTTGCTAAAAACAACGTTACCCCGACTCCAAAAGCAAGCTTAAACGCGTCCCTATCCTCACGCAGAAACTCACCAATCTTTGGCTGCAACGGAGAAAACAGGAAAGCCAAGCCAGCAACATGCAACCACAAAAGGGGAGGCCACAACCAAGCAGGCCCCACAACCGGGTAGAAAGCAAAAATAAGCAGCAAAAGAAGATACGTAACACCGCAAAACCATCTTTTATTGTTGTAAAGCAATCCTGCAAACAACGCCGCAGCAACGTGAGGCAAAAAACTAAGTGGTCCAAAAGGGCCAACTTGCCAGATAAAGGTCCCAATAACTCCACCAATCGTTACTGCAAAAACTCCGAGCCAAGGACCAAGTATAATTCCAATTACTAAAGCCATTACAACTCCTGCTTTAATGAAGTTGCCTTGCCCACCAATCAACGGAAATAAATTCCAAGAAGAAAAAACTGTGTAAAACGACGCAAAAACAATTGCCAGAGTCATGCTCTTTGTTGACAATGCTAATGTATTTGTTTTCATTTCTGCCTCTTTAAGCATTAACACTTTTCCCATTATTAAAAAGCATATGACCTGAAGATTCCAGCTATCGAAAAACTTCGCAAAATGATTAAGATTAGAACTTCATCGACTCTTCAATAATGCCTTCTTTTGTGAAAATCAAAAAGTCAATCCCGTTTCCACTCATGGAATCCCGACTGATCGCCGACTTCATAGCACGAACCGCCATCTCCTTAACCTCTTCCAAGCCCATGTCTTCTCTATAATTTTCCTCGAGAACGCCAACCGCTATCTCCGCGCCAGTACCCACCGCGGCATACTTGTCTGGAATCACAGATCCTAAAACGTCCAAAACATAAATCGAAGCCCCATCTTCATCCACGCCACCAATAATAGTCTGCGTGATTAACGGAAACAACCGCCTACCAAAAAGAAGGTTAGACATGACTTTAGCTGCCGACCTCACGGATATCCTTCTGCCACTGTCCAATTTGAAAAGGTTCGCATGAGCTTCAGCCTCCCTTACAAGGACCTGCATGTCAGAAACCAGTCCTGCACACGCTGCACCTATGTGGTCTGTTATCTTGAAAACCTTCTTTCCAGCTTTGCTCATGACGAAATAGCCATAGGTAACCCGTTTTTCAGAGGCAAGTAAAACACCTTCAGAAAACACTATGCCTAATGTTGTGGCGCCCGGCATCAAAAAGTAAGGATGTTGCTGATTTTGCTCAATCAAAGCATTGTCCCCCTAAATGTCTGTTGATTATAGACGACCCCCAAATTTAAACTTAATCATAAAAATCTTTAATGCTCGCAGAGAGTTGAGATAATGGAATAATTAAACGATATCACGAGGAAATCGGCGACAAAGCAAAACATTATTCTGTAACCCGCTGGTTTTGGATGCATGAATACTAATGATCAACCTTTCCATTCAAGAAATCGACGAGTTATGGTGCGGTGTTGCTCTTGAAGACGACAAAATCTTTGCAACATCATTTGCCTTAAGTGAGAGAGACGCTTTTAGATGTCTACTGAGAGAATTGCCTTATAACACAATTTTTCAAGTTGCCCTAAAGAAATACGCGCTTGCAGAAGCAGCTTTAGGGGCGATAAAGGCCACTTTTTACGGCGAAGATGTTTCTTTCAGTTTCCAATTCGCCTTGACTCGCTTAACCGATTATGCTCAGAGAGTGTTGAGGTTAACTTCACTTATTCCCACGGGCTACGTGACGACTTACGGCGCTCTAGCAAAGACTGCTGGTGGGAGTCCTAGATCTGTTGGGCGGGTGATGGCGACTAACCCTTTCGCGCCTTTAATTCCCTGTCACAGAGTTGTAGCTGCAGATATGACCTTAGGCGGCTACGGCGGTGGCTTAAAGACAAAGTGGGATATTTTACAGAGAGAAAACCGAAAATATGGAAAGGTAATTGAGGCTAAAATCAACGGCAAAGCATTACGATTATTTCCAGTTGGCATGCTTAAACCTAGCAAATAACAATATGAAAATTGGAAGTTCCTCCTCGATTTGAGACTTCTGAGCTCTATATTCTTGCACTTAAATTATGAACAAACTAACAAACAATCATGTGTGTAATTACTCTAGAAATCGTTAGAGTTCACATCCAAAGTGGAAATGCACACACGTATTATAGTTAAGTTTAACAAATATTAAGTTCATGCACATACTATGCCGTTAGAGAGGACTTTCATATGCCACGAGGACTTTACATCGGTCGGTTTCAACCCTTCCATTTAGGCCATCTTCACGCAATAAAACATGTTTTATCTGAAGTCGATGAGGTGGTGATAGTGATTGGTAGCGCCCAATACAGCCACCGATTAGATAATCCCTTCACCGCAGGCGAACGAGTCACTATGATCCGCAAAGCTTTAGACGAAGCCAAAATATCACCATCAAAATATTGGATTATACCCATTCGTGACATGCACGTTCACATGATGTGGGTTGCAGAAGTCAAAGGCTACACGCCCAAGTTTGAACACGTCTATTCAAATGAACCCCTTACACGACGACTGTTTCTGGAAGCCGGGTTCCCCGTTAAACCGATACCCTTCAACAAACGTCATCTCTACCTAGCCACAGAAATAAGGAAGAAAATGTTGGAAAACAAAAATTGGACAACACTCGTGCCCAACTGCGTTGCCGAATATATTAAAAAGATTGACGGCGTAGAAAGACTACACGACTTAGCTAAAACCGACCAAGTTCAACAATAGCCCTGGCGCCGAACACGGATAGAATCTCTACTTTTTACCTTAAATCGTTTTGCTGCACTGCCTTGATTTACTGGAACCTCTAGAAAATCATGACCACCAACTATCGCAAGAGCGCTACTCAAAGAAACGTCGCCATAAGCAGAACACAGCTTCAAAGCCGCAGCCTTTCCACCCATTTCAATCTTGACGAATTCGTTTTCGCGAATACCTAGTTTTTTTATGATTTCCGACGAAATGTTTGTAATGACATTGCCAAAACCGTCAACGTGCAATACCTCGCCAAACACAACATTCTCCATCAAACGTGGTTTCGCAAAATCCGGCACAACATAGTCTTTAATTTTTTGGTCCAAACTCAGACACCTTAACCCCCCTCGCTAGATAGGCGGCAACAATCGCGAAAATGTCTCGGCCATGAAAGGTTTTCGTAACTTTCGAAAGCATGCATTTCCGATTCTCAATAGCATAGACGTGCCGCAGGCCTTCTTTTAAAGCGGCCAACATAAGCAGTCCATTATCTGGTCCGACAAAATGGCTATGTTTGGTTCCTACGATTATTGGGCGACGTTTAGTTCCAACGCTTGGGTCTACAATGGCTACGTGCACTGTTCCTTTTGGAAAAAAATGGTGTTGCAGATGCGAGTATGAAGGCACCCATGCGTATGTTGAATTTGTCAATTTCGTGGCTGATGTCAACAATTTTTGCTTCGGGACATTTACTTAATATAACGGCTTTCATTTCTGCAACATAAGGGTCTTTCAACCCGAAATCGGAAAGAAGCGTTACTATTGCTTGCTGCATGACTTTCTCCCTGTAGAACACTTGGGCAGGGTATATTTTAACTTCGCAATGACCTAGGCTTCTCTAGTCAGCACTTATATATTGCTCTACTGATTTTCGTCTAGAAGAAGCTGGTGGATCAAACTCTTGTCGGAAATAACAGATTACCTGAAAAAAAAGATTGCTGAGGTCCGCCTTGCCAGACTTGTCGGGGAAATCGTCTGGGCATTAGGTTCATCCATTTCTATCGCTGGGCTATTTTTGCACATTCTTCTACTCGCAATTGTAGGTTTTTCGTTGCTGTTTGCGGGACTATTTCTAAGCGTCCACTATGAATTTCAAAGATTAGACTACATGCATGCGCTGGAAAGAATTGCACATCAAGAGAAATAGAACCAAAATGTTCGATGAAAGAAATATTTTAATGCACATAGATATTTTACCAAAGATGGAGAAATAATGTTTCCAAATTTGCTCCTCAGTCTAGGCCCGTTTGGTTGGCTTGTGCTATTAGCCCTTTTAGTAATAGGCTTAATAATCATCATCGCTATTGTGAAAATTATCTTGTTCATTTTGCCTGCAGCTATCATAGCTTTGGTGGTTTGGTTGATTACTCAAAGTGAGGTGTATGCAGGTATCGCTTTTATCGCCATCGCTGTTCTCTCGATTTTGAAGCGTTAATCGCATTAAGACAACGAGAAGCGCCGCAAGCCGTTAAACAATGTTATCCTTTCTCACAGGTTCTAGGATTTTAGAAACATTTTCTTCATCTATTTTCCTTAAAAAAATTTTTTAACCTTCGAACGAAGACCTGAAACGATTTCGACTTTTCTTTCAAAAATTTTTGAAAGCTCCTTTACTAACTCTCTATTGACTTTTCCTTTAACCGGCTGTTGCCTGCAAAATATTACAAGCTCGTCGTTAACTTGTATTCTAAAGTTTTTTGATTTGGGTTTCACCTGAATTTGAAGTATCACTCCGTCTTTAGTCTTCAACATCTTCATTGGTTCACCGACTTGATGCCCTCAAACCCTTGTGGTGATAAGGTCAACTTCCCGCTTGTTGATTAAAGCCTTTATGACTAAAAAGTTTGTAAGATAAAATACACACACTCCCTTATTACAAACAGTTTTTGAACATGTATAAGAGATAGGTGACGTGCTAAATGGCGATAGTCAGTGAAAGAGTAGCTCCAGCAGTGCCCCAAAGAGTCGCTCCAGAGACTAAAACCCTCAACGCTCAGCAGGTCACCTCGATAGCCATGGCTTTCTTGAAGTCACTTGGACACAAAAGAGGAATCAAGCCAAAACATGTTTTCATAGAAAACCAGCGCTACGTTGTCGAGGCGGAAATCGGGAAAAAAATACTTGCGAAGGTACAAATAGACATGGTTACGAGTGAAATAAAAGAATATGCCATTGAAAAAAAGACCGAAGAAGCACTGATTAGTCTGCCCGTGGAACCAAGAGCAATGCTTATCATGTTTGGAGTGGCAGCTGCAGTTTCTCTTATCTTTGCTATACTTAACCTTCAAACAATCCTAAGCAGTCTATTCTAGCGACGTTTTTTAAACTGTCCTTCTGCACGCTGCATTTTTCTTAAAGTTCTAGTACATACCGGCTTCTATATATTGCATAATAAACGCTGAGAGCCATATGCGCTCGTCTATGCCCCAAAAAAAATAAGAGGATGCTAGATTGATGAAGGTGGCAGTGGCAGTAAGGGTTGTTGTGTCTGCGATTCGGGTGGTTCCTTTGCGCCTTTGCAAGAATAGATGCACCCAGAATTGATAACGCTGCTGGAATGAGTTTTGTGGGTTTGGCTTGCTTGAGGTGCTTGGTTTTGTTGGGAAGGCGTATTTGGGCGGCATCTAGAGAGGGGAAATAGATGCTTGTGTTCTACTCTGTCCCATCTTAAGGGTTTGAGGCTTCTAACAGCTCCATAAGAGACACGGGAATCGTGGTCAGCTGAGCTATTTGAACGTATTTGTTCTCAGCCAGTTCGCCGATTGTGTCAATGCCGAAGGCTTTCTTGAGCAGTGTGGCGTCGTCCTCAGAGATTCCTGAGATAGCAAAGACTGGTTTCTCTCTAAGCTTCTTGAACTCAGCCGACTCAAACTCCTTGTCAAGCACCTTCGCAGAATATCTTGAGAAAGCGTTTATCGCCTGAGCAAGCAAAACGTGTTTGTTCGTAGCGAAATCCCCAACGGTTTTGATTCCAAAAGCATTCTTCAAGTCGGCTGCGTCAGCCTCGCTGACTCCACTTATAGCTGAAACTGGGGCATCGCGCAGTTCTCTCAAAGAAAGGTGCTCGTAGGTTTTGTCAAAATGTTTAACAACAAACTCTCTAAGGCTCAATCCTTTCATCTCCGCGTCAAACTTGTCTGGAAAGCTATTTAAATTTTTAAGAGGATACGTTTGCGCTAGCAAATTGAGTTTTTCCTCTGCTTTTGCCTTGCTTTCAACTTTTTGTGGCCTTTATATCCTTCACGCCTTGATGATGCTTGGCAAGAAAATGTTAAATAGCAAGAATTAGTCCTCAACAGGAAGAGCCTTAGAGACGGATAAAGATGAAAATAAAAGCAGTTCTCTTTGACCTAGGAGGGACACTAGTAAAAACTTCGCCTACCCCCGAGGTGATGAAAGAGATACTAGAGACATACGACATTGAACGTTCAACAGAAGAAATTGAGCAGGCAAGAAAAATCGCTGAGGAGCATACAAATACCGAGGAGTTACCTATTTTGGGAGATGAGTTTTGGGTAAGATGGAACACGCAAGTTTTAGAACATATAGGAATCCGGAAAAATGTGCCGTTCCTAGCAGAGAAGATAACGAAGTTATGGTGGCACCATGCAAATGTTGAGCTTTACCCAGACGCAGAAAAAACGTTGAAGTTACTCAAGCAAAGCGGATTGAAAGTCGGTCTCATAACAAATGGTTTAGAAAGCGATGTCAGAGAAATATTGCCAAAAGTCGGGTTGACAGAATTCTTTGATGTAGAAGTTGCTTCGAACACTGTTGGAAAGATGAAACCAAATAAAGAAATGTTTTTGCACGCTTTGAAGAAATTGGAGGTTCTACCTCAAGAAGCCCTTTTTATTGGCGACATGCTAGAACAAGACTACAAAGGAGCCAAGAAGAGCGGCTTAAAGGCTCTGCTAATTGACCGCAGGGGCAATATTAAAGATGAAGATATCGAGAAAATTGAAAGCTTGACGAACCTTCTAAAGTATATTTAAGACATTTTCTGCTCTGCAGTTTTCATATTCCTAAACGAAAAACCTATTTTCAATGCTGAACTTCAATCGACAGCATGTTTTTCAATGCGAATGCACCATATTATCCCTTGTATGAAAGACGAATGCACCTTATGCGGCAGAGTGCTATCTCTTTATTCCTTAAGGAGCTGCCCAAGATGTAAGAAGCTTTACTGCCGAAGCTGTATGACTACGGATTTGTGGAGCGAACAACGAGAGTTCATATGCCTGAATTGTGCGAGGAGAATAATTGCCCCTCGGCGCAGTGGTTCAAAATACAGTTCTCTGAGAGAGCATTTGTGGAGACGAGGAAAATTCACAAGCTTGACCACATTGACCTTCTCTAGAATCGAAGGAATAATAAAAAACGACTTGCCTTTCGGTGCTTTGAGAAGCGAAGAGTGGTGGAACAACAACGACACAACCAGTCAAGGCTACGCATGGACGAATTCAGGCTGGAAAGTTCAAAGCGTAGACTTGAAAGAACGAACCGTGACCTTCAAAAAAATGGCAAAAGAAGGAATAGTGCAGATACCTAGAAGAAAACGTAGAAAAAGAAAAATAACAAAGAAACCTTTCACACCAGTTCCTATTAGACATCGGAGAATTCGAAAGCCCTCGAAGACGCGAATCGCAAAGGTCTTGGCAAGAGCTAAAAACGTGGAGCGAAGAAAAATGGCGCCACAATACAGAATTAAGCTCAAGCCAAAATCTGCTTATGAAAAGAGACTGTACAAGCAAGAAGCCAAACCAACTCCTTACGACTGAGCTCAACAAAACAAGACTTCACTTAATAAGGAGAAGCAAAAGTTAAAAAGCTAGACACGAGAATTATATCGAGTCGTCATAATATGTTAAGAAGGCTTGTCCTAGACGTTTTGAAGCCACATAAGCCAACCGTTGTTGAACTTTCTATAGCACTAAGTAACATAGAAGGCATAGAAGGCGTAAACGTAATTACTTACGAGATAGACCAGGAAGTGGAAAACGTAAAGATTATAGTTGCGGGAGAAAGCATAAACTTCGAAAGCATCAAGGGAAAACTAGAGGAATTGGGTGCTACCATTCATTCTGTTGATGAAGTTGCGGCTGGAAAAAGGATTGTTGAGGAAGTGAGGACCCCTCAGGATAGATCTGCCCGAATTTAAGGTGAGTTAGAACCCTTGCTTACGACCTTTTTTCAATGTTTAAAACGTTAAAATATCTAAGGAGCAATAAGCACTGATAAAAGCGGGAATAACTCATGCCAACTGGAAAACGCGAAAAACGAAACAAACAATTCGGCGAATGGTTCCGCCAAGTACTGATAAATGCAGAAATACTTGATTACCGCTATCCAATCAAAGGTTGCGGCGTCTGGCTCCCATACGGATACAAAATACGCAGATTAGTCACTCAATTGCTGCGGGATTTGCACGACGCCACTGGACACGAGGAAGTTCAATTCCCAATTATGGTCACCGAGACCGATCTCCGCAAAGAAGCCGCTCATATCAAAGACTTTGAAAACGAGGTGTTCTGGATAACCCACGGCGGTCTAAAACCCCTAGAGATCAAATATGCACTAAGGCCAACCAGCGAAACAGCAATCTACCCTATGCTTAAACTCTGGATACGAAGCCACGCCGACCTGCCAAAAAGGCTATAC
Source organism: Candidatus Bathyarchaeota archaeon (assembly GCA_023131225.1). Classification (NCBI taxonomy): domain Archaea; kingdom Thermoproteati; phylum Candidatus Bathyarchaeota; species Candidatus Bathyarchaeota archaeon. Next base: position 16,559 of record JAGLZW010000041.1, read on the forward strand.
CAAATCGGCAGTGTGTTCCGCTACGAAACAAAAACTACAAGACCCATCATCAGAGTCCGTGAACTCTCTACATTCAAGGAAGCTCATACAAGCCACGCCACCCTTGAAGATGCAGAAATCCAAATTAAGGAAGCCATTCAAATCTACAAAAACTTCTTCGATGCCTGCGGTGTTCCTTATGTAATCAGTCGCCGCCCAGACTGGGATAAATTCCCTGGTGCTCTCTATTCAATCTCTTTCGATGTCATTATGCCCGATGGACGCACCTTACAATCAGGTACGGTTCACAATCTAGGCCAAAACTTCTCCAAGACATTTGACATCCAATACGAAACCATAGACGGCGAACACCAATACATTTGGCAAACTTGCTATGGCATAAGTGAACGAGGAATCGGTGCGCTAATCAGCGTACACGGCGACGACAATGGCATCGGATTAATACCCTGCGTCGCTCCTATCCAAGTCATAATCATCCCGATACCGCATAAAGAAGACCCACAATCAATTGCAGAAGTATGTAAGAAAGTTGCAGAAAAACTGGAAAGCATGGGTTTTAGGATTGAAATTGACCAGAGAGAAGACCTAACTCCAGGCGCCAAATTCTTCTACTGGGAACTTCGCGGCGTCCCAATTCGTATAGAGATCGGTCCAAAAGACGTTAAGAAGGAACAAGTTGTTTTCGTACGTCGCGACACCTTCAAGAGAGAAGCTTGCGGGATCAGCGACTTACCATCCCGATTACGTCAGCTAATGGACCAGATGTCAATCGAAATGCGAGAGAGGGCTTGGGAATGGATGAGAAAGCGAATATACAGAGTCGATAGTCTAGAAAAGGCAGACGAACTGTTAAAGAAAAGGGCTGGAATCTTAGAACTCCTGTGGTGTGGGGATGCGGGGTGTGGTCATGAAATTGAAGAACTTGTGAGCGCCAAGCTATTAGGAACGCCAGTTGACTTTGAAGAGAAAATTGAAGGCAAATGTGTTGTTTGCGGCAAAAAAGCGTCAAGCTTCGTGAGGGCAGCAATCGCCTACTAGAATCAAACTAGAACAACAGTTTTACAGCCTCGCGCCCTTTCATTCCTTGCCTTATCCCCTTCATTTCAGCTTCAGAGGTAACCGCTTTAATTTCGGCATCAAGCATGTCATCAAATGTTTTAACACCACTAACCATCGCCGCTGTCACACCAAGTCTTTCAGCCACATCCACATTCAAGAATCCACACATAACAAACCCTTTGTCCCCAATAACTGCAACAAGAGGAGGAGAATCCGGCAAATCCACTTTCAAACCCAACGCAGTTTTCCCGTCAACTTTCAACTGACCAACTCTAATCATATAAGAGCACCTTGTTCCTTATTGTTGAGAATCACTTTTTAAATAAAGATTGCTGCAGTGGAGATGTCTCCCGCACTTCCCCCTTTTTTCTTGTTTCAGATT
>JAGLZW010000042.1 GCA_023131225.1 Candidatus Bathyarchaeota archaeon
CAATAGAACGCAAACTTCAACTTTTCTTTAGTCATTTACATAGCTTCCTTTTGAATTTGTACTAGGATTCTGGAGGAGTCTACACGAAGCCCATCAAAGGCAAGTTCTTCTGGCGATAATCCCATAGCCAAACCCAGCAACTGTGGATAGTGCAAAACAGGTATGCCATATTTCTCACTGAACATCTTTTCAATGCGCATTTGATTAGTATCATACATCATGTGGCAGAACGGGCAAACTGTTATTAAAGCTTGAGCACCCACAGCTTTGATGTGATTCAACTTGTCCCTCGTAAGCTGTAAGGGAATCTTGTCGTTTATACCAACTGATGGCGCTCCACAGCACTCAGTTTCGTCCATATAATCTAAGCATGTAGCACCCATGACTTCAATTAGACTCTTGAGCATTTTTGGGTCCTCTGGATCATCAAACCCTGCATATTCTTTAGGTCTCAAAACATGGCAACCATTGTGTTCAGCAACATTAAGCATCGTTAGCGGCTTAACCACGGCGTCTCTAATTTTTTCCAAGCTCACATCCTCAACTAACATTTGAACCAGATGTTTCACTTCTATCATTCCCTTAAATTCTAACCCAGCTTTACCAAGGCAATTATTTATTTCTTTACGGAGTTCATTGTCATTTTTTAACATTTTGTTGGCTTTTCTTAATGTTCCAGCACATCCTGGACACAATGTTAAAATGTTTAAACCTTGCTGTTCTGCTAATGCAAGATTTCTAGCAGCCATTATCAGCATCATTTCATGGTCAACAGAGTCCATTGGAAGACCGCAGCAGTTGAATTCGGGCATTTCCACAAGTTCTATGCCAAGTTTTGACAGAACCTTCCTTGTTGATATTTCATAGGCTGCAACGCGGTAAGGTATCGCACATCCCAGAAAAATTATATAATTATTTCGTTCAGCCATCTTTCACGCCTTCTTTTCAATGAATTTTAGGAAGTGCACATTGTGGAGAGTTTTGTTTAAACTTTCTAGATTACCTTTTGGCAATGGGGGTAATCCTAACGATTCTCTTTTTTTAATTCTTGATTCCGGAATTCTGTAAGCATAACCAGTTTTAAGGATGTTAGAACCCAACTCTTTGAAGATTAGCGGAACGTGACCTTTCCGGACGGCTAGGTTTCTCAAAACACGTATTACGCTTGCAACCTCCACATCTTGTGGACACCGGTCTGTGCATATGAAGCATGAAGCACAAAGCCACAATGTGTCGAGTGATAAGACTCTTTCTTTCAATCCGAGCTGTGTCATTCGAATTATCTGTCTAGGGCGGTATGTATCGCTGAACTTAGCAATTGGGCAGTCTGAAGTACACGTTCCACATTGGAAGCAACGAAGCAGTTTTTCTCCGCCAGGTATCTTACTTATTTCATACTTGAATACCTTGTCGATTTCTGAGGCTCTTATGAGCCTTTGCTCTGTTCCAGCCGTTTCGTTCATTGAACCTTGCTTCCATTTTTCTTTAGCGGGTTTGGCCCGAGTTGCTTTATTTGTTTAACCATGTCCCGTACTATGGTCGCAAACTTTTCCCCTTCACTTGCTGAAACCCATTCCAACCGCAAACGTTCTGGTTCTATCCCCAAGGTCTTTAAGACCCTCTTTAGAAGAGTTACTCTTCTTAATGCTTTGAAGTTCCCGCTAATGTAGTGGCAGTCGGAGGGAAGATGACAACCTGCAACAAGAACTCCGTCAGCGCCATCCTTGAAAGCTTCTAGAATGAAAGCGGGGTCTACTCTGCCACTGCACATAACGCGGATTATTCTTATGTTTGGCGGATATTGGATTCGGCTTACACCTGCAAGGTCTGCGCCTGCATAGGCACACCAGTTACAGAGGAAACCGATTATCTTTGGTTCGAAGTTTTCCTTTTCGGTCATGCTTTTACTTCCTCCATCAAAGTGGCTTTAACTTGAGCCATCATTTCTTCGGTAGTGAAATGCCCTAGTGTAATGGCTTTTGTCGGACATGCTGCTCCGCATACTCCGCAGCCTTTGCATAAGGCTTCAATTATGTGTGTGGTTACTTCTCCATTTCTCTCTTTTATTTCTATTGCGCTATAGGGACATAGATTTTCACAAATTTTGCAGCCACTACATAAATCTTCATCCACATTTGCAACTATTCCTTCCATTTCAAGTGTCTTCTTGGAAAGGATTGTTGCGGCTCTAGCTGCTGCTGCACATGCTTGTGATATGCTTTCGTCAATAAACTTCGGTGAGTGCGCCATTCCACATAGAAAAACTCCATCAGTTTGAAAGTCTACAGGTCTAAGCTTCATATGAGCTTCCAAGAAGAATCCGTCTTTTGTTAATGGTACTTTAAGCATTTCTGATATGCGTTTGTTGTCTGGATTTGGAATGGTAGCCGCGCTTAGAGCAATGATGTCGGGTTCTATTTCGATATCCTCTTTTATTATAGGTTCCCAAAATGTTATCTTAAGCTTCCCATCTTCGTTTGTTACTTTGGGCTTTCTGTCGTCATCATAGTTAATGAAAATTACACCTTTTGCTGCTGCTTCTCGATAGTAATCTTCTTTGAAACCATAGATTCTCACGTCCTTGTATAATATGTAAACGTCAGTTTCAGGATTTATTTCTTTGATTTTTAAGGCGTTCTTTATCGCTTGCCCGCAGCATATTCTCGAACAGTTAGGTCTTTTCTCAGTTCTAGAGCCTACGCATTGAATCATGACAATGTTTTCAGCGTTGAACTCGCCCTTTGTAATTTTTTCTTCCAACTCATGTTGCGTAATGACGTTTGGAGCTTTTCCGTACAGGTATTCCACGGGTTTATATTCAACTGCACCTGTGGCAACTATTACTATCCCATTTTCAACTTCTTTCTCTTCACCTTTGTAAAATATTTTAGACTTGAAGTTACCGACGAACCCGACGACATCAGTGACCTCTGCGCCTAGATAGACATGGATCTTGTCGTTCTCCATGACTTTTCTTATTAGCTGATTCAAGTACTTCTTAGGGTCCTCGCCTTCGAGGATATAGTAGATTCTGCGTAGATGCCCACCTAGATCCTTTTCACGTTCCACAAGGTGAACTTCAAAGCCTTGTTGAGCAAGTTCTAGGGCAGCAGTCATGCCGGAAACCCCGCCGCCGATAATTAAGCCTACAGGTGTCACATCTATTATCGGATTTCTCAAAGGTTTTAATAGCTGAACTTTTGCAACAATCGACCGAACCAGTCCTTTGGCTTTATCTGTTGCTTTTTCTGGTTCGTGCATGTGCACCCAACTGCATTGATCCCGTATATTTACCATCTCAAATAAGTATGGATTTAAGCCAGCCTCACGCACAGTTTCTCTGAACAGCGGTTCATGAGTTCTGGGTGTGCATGAAGCTACAATGACCCTATTTATGTTAAACTCCTTGATTCTTTCTCTCATGCTTTCCTGTGTATCTTGCGAACAAGTATAGAGATTCGCTTCTGCAAAGACAACATTTGGCAGTTTTTTAGCAAATTCCACAACTTCGGGAACATTCACTATCCCACCAATATTTATTCCACAGTGACAGACGAAGACGCCTATACGTGGCTCTTCTTTAGTTATGTCTCGTTCTAAGGGGTATTTCCTCTCAACTATTTCCTTTCCCCTTTCAGAGGCAATTAGGCTCATGGCCTTAGCTGCTGCACCGCTCGCTTGTGCAACACTTTCTGGAATATCTTTTGGGGCGGCAAATGCTCCACAAACAAATATGCCTTGTTTCGAAGTCTCGACAGGTGAGAAAATGTTTGTATGGCAGAAACTGTATTTATTCAGTTTTATTCCTAGCAAATTAGCTAAATTTTCAGCTTTTTTAGGAGGTAGCATTCCAATGGATAGAATTACCATGTCGAATTCCTCGCTTTTTGGCGTTCCGTTTTCAACGTAACACAAGTAGAGGTTATTTGTTGACGGGTCTTCTGAAATGCTAGCAATTCTTGACCTTACAAACCTTATTTTATGTTCTTCTTTGGCACGGTTGTAATAAGCGTCAAAATCTTTTCCATAGGCACGGATGTCCATGTAAAAAACCGTGCAATTCAGTTTGATTGGCACATGTTCTTTGGCTATTATCGCTTCTTTAATGCCATACATGCAGCATACGGCAGAACAGTAGTTATTGCCAAGCTGAGCATCTCTGGAACCGACACATTGAATAAAAGCTATTTTTTTGGGGATTTCACCATCAGAAGGCCTTAAGACAAGCCCACCATATGGTCCTGATGCGCTCAAGATACGTTCGAATTCTATGCTCGTAACAACATTTGGAAAACGCCCGTAATTATATTCGCTTTTAAGCCTTGCGTCAAATGGTTCGAATCCAGGTGCAAGAATAATTGACCCCACTACCAAGGTTACCTCGCTATCTTGTTGGTCGTATTCTATCGCCTTTGCTTTGCAGATTTCCTGGCAAGTCCCGCATCCTATACATTTTTCGCGGTCAATTATGAACTTTAAAGGAACAGCCTGTGGGTATTCGACGTAAATGGCACTCCTATTGCTTAATCCTTCGTTGAATGTGTCTACTGCCTTCACTGGGCATTTTTGTGCACAAAGTCCACAACCGTTGCACTTCTCTTCGTTTATATAACGACTTCTTTTTCGAACTCTTACCTTGAAGTTCCCAGCTTTACCACTTAAGTTTGTGATTTCTCCATTTGTTATCAAGTTTATGTTTGCATGTCTCCCAGTTGCCACAAGTTTAGGTGCAAGAATGCACATTGAACAGTCGTTTGTTGGAAATGTCTTGTCAAGCTGCGCCATCACGCCGCCTATGCTTGGTGACTGGTCAAGTAGGTATACCTTGAAACCAGAGTTCGCAAGGTCTAAGGCTGCTTGGATTCCACCGATTCCTCCCCCAACTACAAGAACAGCCCCAACTTTTTCTTCAGTCATTTTTATTGAACCTCCAACGCCTTGTAAAGCGGGGTTGTTTTTTCAACATGGTCTAATGATATCATTCCTTTCGTGCGCATGTCTACAATATGGTGAAGAACTGAAGCAGGTTTTTCATCAATAACTGATGCGAGTTCCTTAACTGACAGTGGCTTCCTTTCAGTTAGAATATGTATTTTGTGCTGGATGAACCCTTCTTTAACAATTTTATTGAGTAAATCGTCAAATTCTTCCTGCTGGATTGTCTCCCCATAAACATTCACAGCCTCTGTTAACTCCCTTTCCCTTCCCAATAGAACTCTCAAATGAAAATCTGCTGCAGCATTTCTAGCTGCACAGACATTCAACAGAACTTTTTCATCTGGTTTTTCCCCAGCCAAAGGAGATTGCCCCAAGGTCATTAGATGACTTCTAAAATCATCAATAATCTTTATGAAGCGTTCAATCTCAGCTGTATAGGTCAAGCTTAATTGCAGGCGCTCCTGGTTAAGACCAGCCAGTGAGAGAAGCTTCTTCAGCATCTTGATTTTCTGTTCAGCTTGAAGATTTCCTTCAATATAGTGGCAATCAGGTGAGTGACAACCAATTACCAAAACACCATCTGCACCCTTGGCAAATGTATTCAGCACGATAATTGGATCAATTCTACCAACACACATTACTCGTACGATGTGCATTTTTGGGGCCCCTTGTAGTCCAAGTGGGTTTGCGATGGTCACTTCTTTAGGCAGGCTCCAGTTACACACAAAACCAATGATTTTAGGTCTGAACGTCATATAGAATTTCTCCCCAGAGCAGTTGTAACATCAGTCAAAATTTGGGCAAACGAAAATTGCTTCATCGAAATCGCTCGTTCGGGACAATTTGCACTGCAAATGCCACAGCCCTTACATAGGCTCTCGTCGACCTGTGCAACCTCCATTTCGTTCTTTTTTATCGCACCATAGGGACAAACTACTGCACAAACATTGCAACCAGTGCACAAAGTTTCATCAACCACTGCTTTATCAGCTTCACACAAACCTTCATTTCCGAGACACTCCGTGCACGGACCGCATCCAAGACACCTTCGAGCTTCAAGAATGGCTACTTCCTTATTTTTCGCTAAAAGTTCAGTAGCCTCATCGAAACTAACTTTACATCTACCCACATCTATATCCAAGCTTGTATATCTTTCAGGCTTTTTCGTTATCTTTTTCCAGTCTTTAACCCAAGTTGTATCCTCAACTTCTTTTTCCCTTCCAGCCCTCAAATCCTTGCCATTCAGATAACGGTCAATTGACACTGCCGCTTGCTTACCTGCCCCTATAGCCTCGATGACACTCGCGGGACCAGTCGTTATTTCGCCTCCCGCAAAAACACCAGAAATCTTGGTTTCAAGCGTTAATGGATCAACAGAAATTAAACGTCCACGTTCATCTAGAAGTATTGATGGTAAAGATGAAGTTTCTGCCAGTTGACCGATTGCGGGAATTACCGTATCTACATCATATGTATGTTCAGATCCTTGGATTGGCACTGGACGTCTTCTACCGCTTGCATCAGGTTCGCCTAGCTCCATCCTCAAACATTCAACAGTTTTAACCCTTCTCCTTTCTCCGATAATTTGTCTAGGTGCAACAAGGAATTGGAACTTCACTCCTTCTTTCTTGGCGGCTTCTATTTCATAAGGAAGCGCTGGCATTTCCTTTCGTGAACGACGGTAAAGAATCGTAACGTCTTTCGCCCCAAGTCTTAATGAGGTACGAGCAGCATCGATAGCACTGTTGCCTCCTCCAATGACCACAACTTTTTCACGTATATCAAAGGATTTACCTTTTGAGACATCTCTTAGAAACTCAACGGCGTGAAAAACGCCCTCTAAATCCTCACCTGGTATCCTAAGTTTTAGACTTAGTTGCATCCCGATGGCTACGAATACAGCTTTGTAACCGTTGTTTCGTAAGGTATCTAGTTGAACGTCTTTGCCAAATTTTATACCTGTCTTGATTTCTACACCTAGGTCTTGGATGTATGCTATTTCATTTGACACGACATATTTTCGTAAACGATGATCGGGGATACCATACCTCATCATGCCGCCAGCTTCGGGCATGAGCTCAAAAACTGAGATTGGATAGCCGAGTTTTGCGAGTTCGTACGCAGCACTCAATCCTGCTGGTCCAGCACCAATTATCGCTACTTTTTCGATATGTATTTTGGGTATGGGATTTGCTTTTATTCTCCCTTGTTCTCGTTCAATATCTGCAGCAAGCCGCTTTAAATAACGAATACCCACAGGTTTATCGATTTCCTTTCTTATACACGCATCTTGACAAGGACTAAAACAAACCCTACCACAAATTGCTGGAAAGGGCATACTCTTTCTTATAAGCTCCACTGATTCTCTGAACTTGCCTTGCTGAATTAAGGCAATATATCCTTGAACATTCACATCCGCGGGGCACGCGGCACGACATGGTGGTAGTCTCAGTTTGTTCTTGAAATCGCGACTAGTTGCTGCCATCTTTTTTGGATATCTCCGTCGTTACCCACTTTGATGTAAAAAAGACTAGTCAGATGCCAAGGATTTTGCACGCCCAAAGTGACGCAACTTAATCACCCACATTTTATATTGCTTTGGTCCCATCAAATCCCTTAACTCCTCTTCCAATGTAATCAGGTTGTTAGGTTTGATTTCTGCTATCCATCCATCTTCATATGGGTCTTCATTGACTGTGGAAGGTTCATCTTGCAGAGCTTTGTTGATTTTGATGATTTTGCCACTAATAGGAGCATAGAGGTCGAACATGAACATCCATGTTTCAACAAATCCAAAGGGCTTTTCCCTGTTCACTTCGTGTCCGACTCGTTTAGTCTGCATACTGACTATTCCTTTTAGGCGTGTTTGGGCGTAGTCAGATAAACCTACTCTTACATTCCCTTCAGGTGTTACCATTGCCCATATGTGATTGGGGCTGCAAAGCAGGCGTTCATGGATGATAGGGTATTCCACCTTTTTCTCATCGGTCTTTTCATGGTTTTGTTTCAGTTCCTCAAGGCGTAGTCGAATGGCTTCAGAAACAAATTCAGAGAGACTGCGATATTGGCCGGTTTCAAGCGTCCTCTTAACTGCCGTCATGAGTTCCTGTCTGACACGTACAGTTTTCCATTTTGTCATATGCTCTTCTCCTAGCCTTCATTTTCTTGGTGCACGCTTTTTATTTCGAAGAGCTAAGGTGTTTTTGGTATTTTTGTGAACTTAGTAGAGCATCCGTCCATGAATCGACTTCTGAGTATTCAGGTTGAACCTTTACTATCCACGAAGATGGATCTGCATTCAGCATAAACGGGTTATCAATGACTTTTTTGTTTACCGCGATTATTTTTCCGTTCAATGGGGAATACAAATCGTACGTGAACCACCAGGATTCTGCCACGCCGAAGGGTTTATCTTTAGAAACATTTTCCCCAACTGTGTCAGTTCGGACGTTTACTATTTCTTTTAATTGTTCTTGGAAATAATCAGTTATTCCGACTTCGACATTTCTTTGAGGAGTTATTTTGGCCCAAACGTGTTTAGGCGTGTAGAATAATTGTGCCTGTAACTGAGGGGTTCTGATAACTCTATCCCGCTCCAAATATTCCGATACTCTCTGTTTGGTCAATATTCGCAAGCGATGTTGAATTGCGTCTGAAACGAATTGGGAGAGACCTTTGTACTCGCTTTTCTTAACTTCTTTCTCAACTTCTTCCACAAGTTCTTGCTTAACTCTTACAGCTTTCCATTTCGCCATATATTTCACCTTCTTTTGCTCGGATTGTATGTATAAGAACGCGGGGATAAATACATAATGCTTATATTCTAGATTATGATATTTACTATAAATACTATGGTGGAGTCAAATGGAGATTAGAAAATTACAGAAGGTTGGCTATTCAACATTATCGGTCTCACTGCCAAGTAGATGGGTGAAGGAAAAAGGTCTAAAACGTGGAGACAACATCTTTTTCATGCCAGAAAGAGACGGGTCGCTTAAACTATTTCCAAACGAGCTTCTTAAGTCAAAAGAGGAAACAGACGAGTACATCTGTAACGCTGATTTGTGTGACGATCCTAAAATGTTGGAACGAGTAATCGTTGGCAGCTACATTCTCGGGCGTGACGTTTTCTCAGTGATATCCTCTGAAAGGATGCGATCTGAACACGTTGAAGAAATCAGAGGCGTAATACGTAAACTGATTGGATTAGGAATCGTAGAGGAGACACACGATCGTATCACGCTCCAATGTTCTGTTGATCCAAGGAAATTCCAATTGGACATGCTTTTGCGAAGACTTTCGATAATTTCGTTGACCATTGTAAAGGAAGCAGTACAGGCACTCGTAGAGTTCGATGAAACATTGGCTCAAGATGCCATAAACCGAGAGGACGAAGCCGATATGATGCATTTACTTGCAATGAGGTTGCTTATTTCTGCACAGAGAAAAAGAGAAGTAGCTGAAGAAATAGGATTAACAGACCCGTTACATATCCTATATTTCGGACTTATGCTGAGATATCTCGAGTTGATTGCTGACTACGCTGAAGAAATAGCACGCAGAGTTATTACACTAATACAGAAGTATAGAGATCGAATACCTAAATGGGCAATTGAACGAATCAGCAATCTGAATGACTTAGCCCACGATTTGGTTCTAAAAGCCGTGGACGCTTTCTTCATTGGTGACATTAAAATCGCAAACAGCCTCCTAGGAATGTTGACGTTTATTGGACTAGAAAGAGAGAGAATTATTCAAGACCTGCCTGAAATACCGAATCTGAGATGCATACTATGGGACATAAATAGAATAGCGGACAACGGTGCGGGCATCGCTTTGATAGCAATAAACAATACTCTCGAAAAAAAGACTAAAATATGCTCAAAACGCTGGTCAATAAGCTCCAAGTAACATGCGCATCGCCCTCAGCTCTTCAAATAATCAATGAGTTTTTATGCACAGAAGGTTTCAATTTCCAATAAATTATTAGCTTTTCCATAAACCCATTGAAACAAACCCTTGCTGGCCAATGCAAGGATTCCCAACCAGAAATAAGGAAGTAACTGAGCGCGCATCACCTTTGGTTCTACGATTTAAGCGTTATGAATTATATTTTTTTAAATCAACCTTCGCACGCACAGAAAGTTAAACTATATATCCAACATGTAACAGTTCTTACGCTTCAAATGACACTTGCCAAATTGGTGCACAGATATGGAAAGGCAAAAGTTGAAGTTTGCGTTCTATTG
>JAGLZW010000043.1 GCA_023131225.1 Candidatus Bathyarchaeota archaeon
TTCAAGTCTGCTCTCAGCAAGAGGAGTAATAACGTTGTCGATGGCGGCTCTAGTTAAAAGAGGAATTTGCACACTTACAATTGCACTAATAAATATGCAAATTACACTAATTAGAAAAAGCGGCCAATTCTTTGAAATGTATCGGCAGATACGTGCAAAAGTGCCCATCCAATCAAGCATCCTCTCATTTGTTATTTTTTCTTTACCATCATGTTTCTTTAACCTTTCACTTATTACGTGTTGCATGCATACATGGCTTCTGTAACTAAAATCTGTTTCACTCTTCTCTCTGCTTTGCCATTTGTCGTTGCTTCAAAATCTCTAAATACCCTCTTCCTAAAAAGAAGACACTATGTCTGATGCGTGTCTAACCAAGCCTTGTTATTTTTGTGGACAAAGAATCACTGGAGCTAATTGGCATTGTCTCCAGTGCAACATCTGTATATGTTTCTTATGCGGAGTCAGCATGAAAGAATATCCTGCGGCTTGTCCAAAATGCAAAAGAAAGCTCTCTTAAGTATGACAACTAGAAGTTTTTTCTATATCGTTTTTTATAGTCTTCCGGCTAATGCTATTGCAAAGGGATAATAGAAGAGAAAGGGAGGTGACAGTAAATTATGAAATTTAAACTTTCAACATTAATGAATATCATTCTCTTAGTCGTACTTCTAACGTCAATTTTCTACGTGGGAATAACGTCGAGTCAAGGCGTTTATGACCCTTGGTGTGACCAGGATAGTGATGGCGATATAGATATTTATGATATAGTTCCCGCAGCATCAGCCTACGGCACAACTGGAAACCCAACGAAAAACGTGACGGTGACTAACTGGCCAAGAACAGACGGTGACGGATGTCTATATGTGAATGTAACAAACTGGGAATCAGGAATAAAAATCGCTGGCTACGAACATAAGATTTGGAGTGTAGGGCCAATCCATGTAAACCCTTGGACTAATTTTGAGTTCGTAAACGATACAGCAGGCTACAGACAAATCACAATACACATTTTGACAACTTGGCCAGTTAGGATAAGAGTGTTTTCTGGCATTGGTGTTGGCAATTATTATGTAGTTGAAAACTTCGTTACTATCGAAGATGTGATGGCGAGAAGGACATACCAGATTCAAGGAGATTATATAAAGGTTCAAGTTGAGAACCAGGCTACTGAACAAGGTGATGCTCAGTTCCATTTCTATATGACCGCTTGACCCGTCTTGTTCCCAACTATTCCCCCTTTTTCATGTGTCGCGGGGCGGATTAGGGTATCGAAGAGTGCGCGCTGCATAAACATGCAATACAAGCATGCTCTCTTTACTCCACGCTCATGATACTATTTTGCATGCATGCGCGAGATTGCTTTTTGGTGTAAAAAGGGAGGAACCCTTATGAATTAAGGCATTTCCGTTTTCTTCTCCATTTGGGCATTGTAACGTAAGCTATGAGTGCGATTATCATAGACGCTGAAGCCATAGCTGTGCCCCATGGAACTTCTGGAACTACATTAGTAAGTTCAGTCACAGGAACATCGACCCGTATTTCAGAAACAGGAGACTCTGGATGTGTGCCAAAAACGTTTGGCGGTATCATATGACTGAAGTCAAGATAGAATAATGGAAACCCACCTGATAGCGTGACCAAATAGAAGGGGTCATGCGCCAACAAGGCAACGTCAAAATCTACCCGCAGGCTGTCGATGTATAGACGAAGCTGCGACAAAATTATGGACGAACAATCTAACGAACTATAATCTCCCGCCGAGACAGTAAACTGTCTTGTTTGACCCGAAGTGTTCCAGGAAAGCAGTTTGACCCATTCCCCATTTAGAGTTAACGCACCCCCTACTAGCTCTCCATCACCGAATACCTTAGCGAGAGCGTCTATCCTGTTTGAGAACAAACGTGGTTCTACCGTCAAACCGACATCAAGAAAGGGTAACGGGAGTATTATAGGTATGTTGTACAGAAAATAATATGGTCCAAATTCCATGTTCCAAGAATTAGCTAGCCCAAAAGGAGTTGTGTAACTTCGTTTAGCATGGAACAACCTGAATCCGACCACAGAGAAATCACATTTAAATTCGTCGTAGTTAGTCCAATCTAGCGGAGTCAACGTGGCGTATACAGGATAACTTCCGCCTCTAATCATGGGGTCACTGTATTGCATATCGATTCTTACTGGAAAACCTATGTCCAAATTGAACTCGAACAATTTAACTGGATAACCCAATACATTGAACTCGTAGGTCCAATAATACTTGGCTCCAAGGAGAACATCCTGCTGAACAATATGATTTCCACCCGATGTGGCCTCAGCCATCCCAAGAGTCTGAACCTGAGCTTCAACAAGAGTAAGTTCAGATTTTTTCCCTTCGATGTTGATGATGCTTTCCTCACCATCATCATTCCTGATATGTACAATCCATCTGTCTGTGTCGCCAAGACTGGCTAGTTTCGTTACTGTAATTTGAGGTTCTGAAGACTCACTTCTTGCATCGTTGATACTGCTAAGAAAAGAGAGTGATAGTAATGTAATGACAATAAGCCCAGCTTTTCTCATTTGCTAGAATCCTCTATTCAGGGTTTGTTATAACTAGTATAAAGTAATTGTGGAATTAAGTTCTATCGAATTGGTGACAGTGTTACTAATCTGAAAACTCAGTATATGTCGGCTTCGCTTTCATCGCGTGCCACCTGAACTTATCAGCGCCCTTAGAATATAGCGCGCGCTGCATTTAGAAGTTTCTTCCACAAGTCATAAAAACTGAGTTTTCAGTAAAACAAGTATTCAGATGGAATGTGAGAAAAATGGCTGAAATAGTAGTTTCGAGGAGGACGTTCTTGATTGGGCTTGTCGTTGCGATTCTGGCTGCGAGTGCTATCTCAACTGTACTCTCCACGCAATGGCCAGTGGGACCACAAGGAGAAAAAGGTGACAAAGGAGATACGGGGCTTCTAGGACCAGCAGGTTCTCAAGGAGAAAAAGGTGATATTGGACTTCAAGGTTTGCAAGGAGAGACAGGTGATACAGGAGACACAGGACTTCAAGGACTAAAAGGCGATAAGGGGGATACTGGAGATATTGGACCTCAAGGATTACAAGGAGTTCAAGGGGAGCAAGGTCTAACAGGACCTCAAGGAGATACGGGAGAAACTGGACTACAAGGTGAACAGGGACCAGCAGGTGTGATAACCATAGAGAACTTCACAGGTTGGCTTCCAGCACCAGCATACGACAGCGGATGGGTAGCAGTTTCAGGAGCTGGGAAAATGATGTTTACACATGGATTGAACACAACAGAAGTATTGGTTAACCTTGTAAGGAATAGTTCAACAGGACTGTTAGGTATTAATGATGGTTTCGACCACGACGGTAGGGAAACTGAGCTTCGATGGTATAATTTGACATCTAATGATATTTGGGTACATTCACGTTACGGTGGTGGACCTCACGAATTTCGTGTGAGGATTTGGAAAATCTCAGAACCATAAAACAACCCTCTCCTTTTTTCTGTAGTGAACGATTGTATACTGGAAGTTTCTTCCACAAGCCATAAAAACTGAAATAACAGTAAGA
>JAGLZW010000044.1 GCA_023131225.1 Candidatus Bathyarchaeota archaeon
TCCCATGGAACTTTGGTACAGTGGTCAAGCCTAAAGATATAAGGCATTTCTCTAGTCATGAAATGGGCATGGCGTTTGCACCAGACAGAGATGTCGTTATGAAAAACAAAAAAGTTAGATAACAAGTGTTTGAACAATGATAGAGAGATAGCTTTTCTGTTTTTCTAAAAACTCACGCGCTGCCTCTTCTCTAATACGGGTAAATGAATAACGCTCTCGCACACCATAGCTGAAGGCTCTAAAGCCTTTCTTAAGAGACGTAGTTCTTCTTGGCGAATCTTGATAAGCTCCTTGTTCAACTCTTCTATTTCTTGCATTTAGTTGTCTCCAAAATCTCCAAAGCTGTAAATGTAGTTAGCACACGTTCTTCCGAAGAGTTGAAGCTTGACGTCTAAGCGCAGCTTCCTAAGTGGCGTAATTATCGTCTTGGGTTTAAGAGTGACGAAGGGTCTTCCATACTCTTCCTTATTCACTATCTTCTTGAAAAGCTCGCCTACATCCACTTTTAAGTAAAGAGTGTGTGTCAACCGTTTTCGCGTGTTGAACATTTTAGTATAGAATTTGGTGTCAGCTTTCATCCGCTTCACAGCTTCAGATAATGAAAGGTTCTCATACTCTTCTAAGTGCTTCATGTCTCTTTCAGCGCGAATAACCCTTAGCATCTTGTGGAATTGCCCTATGTGATAACGTCGTGTTTTCTCTAGGTCTTGTGAAACGGTTTTAGTGCATACACCCAGCTTCTTAGCTATCTGCTCATAGGTTAAGCCTTGAATGTAAAGCTCGTAGGCTATATCTGAAGTATAAGAAGCGCGAAAACGTCGAGGATGAAGAAGATGAAGAGCTTAAACAATTAAAAGGAGAGGAAATGGGCTTCCATAGACGCCTACAGCTTTTAAGGAAAAAAGAGGAGATTCGCATGCGCATTGCTACCTTAGCTGTTGAGGAAGCAATGACATGCTTTGAGAAAAGAAAAGAACTCTTCTCCAATGAGAAAAAGTTGCTAGAGTTTGTGCAAAAAGTGATGCCAATTGTTAACCCACAACTCTGGGAGGAGTTTAATGTATATTGCGAAGAACAAGGCTATGACCTCGCCAATGCAGTTGCTACTAGTCTTGGTGAACAAAAATATTTTGAGGACCAATTAGCTGAAGGCTCTCCAAGTCGAATGGATTCTTACTTAGAGGCACAATTGAAAGAAAGCCTGGAAGTTTGGAAAGAAGTCCCCAGCCAAGAGGAAGAGGAATACACGGAAGACAATGAAAACGATGAATGTGAAATTATTACAATTCCATTGTATTACTAATTTCGCTCGTATACAATGACAATCTTAAGGTCTAAACGTGCACATAAGGGAAGTATAAATCAGAGATGTTCAACTCAAAATAAGGCAATCTTTTATGTAAACCTTCTATTATATTTCTTGAAATTAAAGCTACATTCAATTTCTTATGGTCCTTTTCCGGGCCAAGGACCATGGGAAACTACAGTAGATACATACTATGCAGTACGGGGAGGGGCATATTAAAGGGGTTTTTTAATTTCTGGACTCTTTACAGATTGATCATGGAAATATGCATGCATGTATACATAGACCGTTTTCCACAATGCATAAGAAGCGAGTGGAACACAGTACCAAAGGAACCTACAGACGTAATCCGATGATGGAACCGTCAATTTGGGGTGACCCCACTTGAAAAGAAGATACATCTATGTGGCAACGGCAACTGTCTGCGGAGCTTGCGTCTCGCTAGGTCTGTTTTTCTTGTATGTAGTCCCAAGTCTCAATATCACACTGAATGTGGATACGATGCAGATCGGCATCATACTGACCACTATAGGGTTGGTCTCAGGCATTGCATTTGGGCTCCAAAATCTTGCATTGA
This sequence comes from Candidatus Bathyarchaeota archaeon, assembly GCA_023131225.1. Lineage (NCBI taxonomy): Archaea > Thermoproteati > Candidatus Bathyarchaeota > Candidatus Bathyarchaeota archaeon. Next base: position 1,884 of record JAGLZW010000044.1, read on the forward strand.
CACGCAAAATGGCTAAGGAAGCTCTCAAAAAGGCGGTTCTTGAAGTCTCAGTAATGGGTCAGCGCTTGATTCCTGATTCCAAGTTTAGCGAGATCGTTTTCGGATACTCAGTAGGCAAGGATGATGGGGTATTCTGCACAATCCCGTTTGCCATACACAATACCGGAGAGCTTTCAGCAGAGAACGTTTCTGTAAGGTTTGCATTTCCGTTATGGTTCAGAGGTCTCGAGGGTTTAATGGACAATGTCGAAGTTGCAGGCATTTTTGGCGTTTATGACATGTCTGACTTGAAGAGGAGAGCTTACAAGCATGAAGGCTTTGAAATTGTAGATTACTTGATCCCCGAGTTAGGCCCGCATCAGACTTGGAAAGTGCTGGAACCGGTAGATGTCACCGCCTCGTCATCACTTCCTACCCATGAAGTGCACGGGGTTTCCAAAGACGACGTTCCATTGAAATTCAAGGCACATGTCTCTGTCGTTGCGAGAGTGTATGTTCAAGTTTCGGCAAAGCATATCAAGCGGGCCTCAGGGCATTTCCGCGTTAAGCGCTTTGAAGCAAAGAATATGAAGGAATTGCGGGACAAGGTCGAAGAGGACAAAACAAATGCCTTGAAATACGATTTAGAGAAGATGAATGATGACACACCCGCATCAAAGATGGAGAAAGCCGACCTACTCAAGAACGCGATCGCAGTGATGCCAAAATTGAAGGAGGCTCCAAAACTAAAGAGAGGTCCTCAAATAAAGGGAACGGTTTTCGTGGAAGAACCTAAACAATCAATAATAGATGTTTTTCAGGTTTCTGAATCAACAAGACACGGACTCAGGCTGCCTGACGGCTCAACCCTGATTCGAAACGTGCCTGACGATTCAATTCTATTTCGAAAAACGCCTAGCGGTGTGGAGCGAGTTCGAAAGAAACGGAAAAAACAACGCAATGCTCAAGTCTGATCATTGTGATCACAAACATGTTGCATGCATAGTCACGAAAAATGAGGGATTTACGGTTGATATCGCGTGCTGATTATTTACTTGTTCTTCTGAATGCTTGGTTCAGTGCGTTTTGATATATTCGTCAAGACTAATTAGGTTAAAAAGATTTCTTAAACACCGAAGTTAATGAAAAAAGGGTTAGTTTTGTTTTTGTTCCTTCTCTAGTTTCTCTATTCTTTTCATTAGCGCGGCCATTTCCGATGATTCTATGCTCCACCCATTGAGTCGCTGCTTTAGCTCTGCGTTTTTCCGTTCTAACTCGGCAATTTTTTCAGAATGCCGCATTACGGTGTCTGCGGTTATTCTTCCCCATTGCCCTCTCTTATATTGTTCCGCAGCGAAAGATTCGTCGTGATAGTCGAAGTAGCTGCCTCTCGATGCCGCCAATTTATGGCCCATGAGCGCTTCAGCAACGTCGGGGTCTAACCCGCTGCGATACAACGTTTTCCTGAAGGCCTTCCTTAAACAGTGAGTCCAAACTGTGTCTGGCTTTATCTCTATTTGCTTCGCCGCGTTCTTCACTATTTCAACAAGGTGCTGTCCAGTTAACGGTTTATTAATGCTTACCGTTCCCTCAGTCACGAATATTGGGCTGCTGTCTTCTGGTTGCCACCCGTCAGCCCTTCTTTCTCCAATGTAACTTCTTAACGCTTCAGCACCTTCACGGTGCAGAAAAGTGTAGTAGTAAGAAACGTTGTACGCGCTTAGTTTGGTGTCTACTCCACAGTTCGTCACGCCTTTCTGCCGGTAAGCTACAACCTTAATTCTCACTGGAACCTGTATCTCAGGGTATAATTGGTCTTTGAACATGCCATACAACCAACTGCATAAACATGAAGCCCGTACGCCGCTTTGCCACAGACACAAAATTATGGCTTTTCCCCGTGCTTTCTGTCGCGGGCCCTTATTTGGAAAACTGTCTGCCATCCGATAAATCTCTTCTTTCGTTGGGATGTGTTGGCGGCTAATTTTCTTAGCTCTCCTCTTGAACAGTTGCCTGCGCTCTGACCTGTTAAACGTCACTGCCTTGTTGTTTAGCTCCAGAAACCTATTTACGACGTAGAAGACCCGTCGCGCACTCGCAAACTTCTCTTCACTGTTTTTTTGAAGGCAAGCACGACGAACTGCCTGTTTAATCTCAACGTCGCCCCAACCTAGCAGTTCTTCAGGGCCTACTTTGTTTAGCTCTAAGAAATACTTGAACAGGTACAATTGGCCCGGCATTGCAGTAGGGGGGTAGCTCTTAGCTAACAAGTCAACTGCTCTGCTCTTCAGAAGGGGCGCGTAGCTGCGTTCTCCTGGCTTAAACCAGCCGTGAAGCCCTCTATCGGCCATCGGCATTCCTCATCTCGCGGATTCTCTTTAACGTAAGCTTTAACTTACAATCCATCTTTTCCCAATATTTTGCCATAGGTTTTCAAGAGTATAATAGGGCACAACCAATATAAAAAAGCTACCTTCGGCTGTCAACAGTTAAAGACTATGTTGATTTCGGGCTGTTTGGGCATTTTTTTCAGGCGGTTAACCTCCAGCTTAGGTTTCTTCTGGCGTTTTGTTGGGCTTTTCGGTGTCTTCTTTGATGGTTTTTGGTTCTTTCTTTTGCTTTTCTGGTTTTTCTGGCTTTCCTGCCTCTTCTGGTTTTTTCTCTACGGCTTCGGTCTTTTCTGCTATTTCTTTTGTTGCAGTTTTTTTGGGCTTCTTTGATTTTTCTGCCTTCTTGGGTTTCTCGGTTATCTTCATGTTGATTTGAACGATTTCTTCAGTGATGACGTTTCCGCGGAGTGTTCTTCTTCTACGTTCCCCCTTGCGGGTGGAGTGGAAGCCAACACCTTGAGTTATTATTACTCGGGTTTTTACTCCGCCATGGATGTCTGGTCGCATAGGGAAACCGTCTTTGTCTGAGCCTCCTGTGATTTTCAATTTGTGCCCTCCTAGTCCAATGGCTGTTCCGTCTATTGTTTCGCCAAGTCTTCTTCCTATAAGCGGGACAGCTCGGGAATCTTCCAATTCAATTATTTGTGATCTTCCTGTTTCTGGGTCTGAAAGGATTATCTTGAATTTTGCCATGAACACATTTACTCCGTATGAAGCAAGTTTGAATATGGATTGTATACCGCGTTTTTAAAGCTTCCTTTCAAAACACCAAAAGTCGTTGATTAGCAAAAAATTAGGTTTACCTTTATAGTTATTTATTCCCGATGCCCATTATGTGCCTTTTGGAGAAAACAGTGTTGGACCCAGTCGAAGAACCAAACATACACTCATGAAGAACCTCTTCTATCAATTATGTCCAAAGCACCAGGTCCAGTACCAACAATAGTCACACGTACACCTGTCGCTTCCTCAACCTTAGCAATGAAATCCCTCGCTTCTTGAGGCAACCTGTCATAATTTGTTGCATTCTTACAACTGGGGTACAAAATGTCAAGCTTAGTAACTGCCGCTTCTGTAGCACCGTGAATCCTTGCCACCCTCCTCGCCAAATCAAAATTAAACGGCGCAGACCTACGTTCCCGTCCAGTTCCAGCCGCAGTCTCAAACCATCCTCGACGCTCAGCTTCTTCCTTAGACAATTCCCCAGGCAAACCCCCCGCACCCACACGCGTAATAAAAGCCTTGAACACAACTAAAATCCTATCCACCCTGCTTGGGCCTACCCCTGACTCGGAACATATGGCTGCAGCACTCGTATCACGACTCGTAACATAGGGATAAGATCCATGATAAAGCGAAAGCATCAAACCCTGCGTTCCCTCCAAAACAACAGTTTTATCCGCATCAATAGCGTCGTTCACCTCCTCTACCACATCTGCCAAAAAACCTTTCAACTCTGCCACATCCTTCGCTAACTTAGCCGACCTCTTCGCTCTCTCCTGCACCGCAGGACCAACACCCCAACCAGTAGTACCAAGGCTTCTCAAGTGACCGTTGCTCTTGTCTAGTTCAGAGTGATGTGGCTCAATAATAGACGCCTGCCGATCCACCCCAATCCTACCTTCAACACCTGTTTTCTCTACCTCTTTTAAAAATTGAGGAACATGAACATTAGCTCCCGGACCAATCAAGAGGCGACAACTATCATAAACAAATGTGGAAGGAACCACATGTAGCGCGTAGCGTCTACCTTTGAAATGCACAGTGTGGGCAGCATTAACAGATCCCGTGCGTACACAGACATCAACCTTATCCTTCAAAGCCAAATAGGATATGACTTTCCCTTTTCCTTCATCTCCCCAAAAGGCGCCAGCCACTACGGTGCAAACCATAACTTTTACCACGGTGCATTTAGAGTTTGGCAAGAATATTTAAAAGTATTTGTCAACTTTATGTAAAATGTCATGTTATTTTACAAAGAACCTGTCAATTTATATGGATGTGTCGAATATGTTTAAGAAGCACTCAACAACATCCCTCTCATGAGAAAAACGAAGGCGCACAATCATGCAGTTCAAAGCCGTAATCTTTGACCTCGGTGACACACTAATATTAACTGACCGATGGGACTATGACAAATGCTTGGCAAGACTTGTGAAGAGCCTGCAAAACGACAATGTAAAACTCTCAGCCTCATCTGAGCAGTTTAGACGTGTTTACTTTGAAGTTCGCCACCAAATGTACATTAGATCTGAACAATCCCTCAAAGAAGTAGATTTTCGCCTACGAATCGCTGAGACACTGAAAAAGTTCAACCACAATTTTACTCACGAAAGTCCTACAGTGACGCGAGCCGTAGAAGCTTTTCTTGAAGCCTTTATCGAAGACGTAAGGATGGAAGCTCACATACGACCATTACTCACTCAACTAAAGAAAAAATCCAAACTAGGATTAGTCTCCAATTTTGCCTACGCACCAGGCTTATGGAAGATACTGGAGCGCTTCGACTTAACCAGATTTTTCGACGCAGTGGTGATTTCCGGTGAATTAGGCCTACGCAAACCGCACCCAAAAATCTTCAAAGAAGCACTGGAATTGCTAGAGGTGAAGGCATCAGAAGCAGTTTTCGTGGGCGATTCCTTAAAAGCGGACATTAATGGCGCAAAAAACATGGGACTCAAGACAATCTTAGTTGAAAACATTGGACTTCGAAAGAACCCATACGCAACCGCAAATGAGCTAGATCCTTTCCCTATAAAACCAGACATAGCAATTCCAAATCTGAAGGATTTAGCTAAAACCCTAGAGAATTGGGCGTACTCAGCATTTCCTTGATCCTATCGAATTTGTGCTCTTTGGCTAAGCTGAGCAAGCATTGTACTCATTAAAAAGGATCTTACTTATCATTTGCCATGTTCACTTCTTTTAGATACCGCTCCGATAAATCCTAAAATCTTGTAGCATAATTTTTCGAGCCTTTCATAGTCAAGCGTTCATTAAAAGGTAGGGGTTCAATTGTTCCATCCATTCAATTTCTTTTAAAAAAATCGTCAATGGAGGCCTTCTTGGTTGTGTGATGCAAAAAACAGCTGGTTTGCCGCCATCTTTTTCTCGTTTAGCATCAGCAACGTAAACGTTAACGAGGACAGACCCGTCTTTAAGATGTAGATTAACATGACGGCCTACGAAGGCACGAGCGACATTTAAGTTGAAGCGTTCCATACCCATTGTTTAACTTCTCCATGCATGGTTTTCATCCGCAATTCTATGCCAACAGTGGGTGCAAATAGGTAATTGCTGGTCTTTATGTAGGATGTAAACTTCTATGTCGGTGTTTCTACACTCGTTTTTCCATGGATTCTGACATTTCTCTACCGGGCGAGACATTACTATATTCACCACAAGGCTGTACTTCGGATTTCCTGCGTTTAAAGCCGTCGTTGAAACAACAATTCACAGAGGGGTGAGACATAAGTGAAAGTGAAAATTGAGCTGTGAGCACAACGTTAACGACTCCTGCAGCAAATTGCCGGTCAATTGGCATTGAACTGAAGAAGAATATTAGCCTTCTGTTTTTTTCAGAGGCTTATAATTTCTGGCTCAATTTCTTTCCTAGTTATTTTCAATAACGCGACAGAGGGTTTGGTTAAAAATGGTGAAATGGGATTTGTGGGGCTGCCAGGGTTAATGAGTAACATGCCATCTTTATATTTCACACTTGGCCGATGAGTGTGACCTGATACGAAAACGTGGAAACCTCGCTTTTCGACTATGTCTTTAAATCTGTTTGTTCGGAAGAAATAGTTTAGACTGTGTGTCATTCCAATTTTCCAGTCATAAACATCAACAGAATTTATCACAGGTAATTTCTCCTTTACATCTCTTGTGTCCATGTTGCCATGCACGGCGAAGACAGGCGTCATTTGCTCCAATTCCTCTAAAACACTTAGCCTCGTTAAGTCTCCGGCGTGAATAATCAAACTGGCGTCTTGGAAGATTTTGAAAACCTTGTTTGGTATTGCTTTTGCACGAGCTGGAATATGAGTATCCGAGATTAAGCCTATGAGTTTCAAAACACTCAGCTCTGCCAGTTTTTGTTATCAACTATTATAGCAATACGGAGCAACGGTTATAAAGTTAGCAGAAAATCTTGCGAGGTTTATGCTAGAAAATTTCATTTGAATGGATATGTCTTTAATGCGTACTCGCAAAAGTACGAATTGCGTTAAGAATCAAAATGAAAAAATGCCTTACATCAGTCTCCGGAAACTATTCACAAAATTAATTTTGCCATCATATAGATGAATCGCTTAAAAAGAAGGATTGTGGAGAAGAAGCTATTTGCGTTCTTCCAAGTAGCTGTACCCTTCGTCTACTTTTTTCTGCATTTCCTCAGCGTATTTTCCAATACCGTTTTGTTTGATGCTTTGGAGTGCTGCTGCAAGTCCGTAGCCTTTTCGATAAGGAGCTAAGGGTCCACATGATTCAACTTCATTGCATTCGGCGCAGGTGCGATAACCCTTTTGTTCTGCACATGATCTTACTTTGCAGTTTGGGTCTCCGCCGCCTTGAAGACAGCCAGGGCAGTAGCCAAACATTTTGACTAAGCCATTCATGACTTGGCTGAATTCGTTGTAGTGTTTGAAAGTTGGTTCCCAGTTAGCGAGTTCTGGCATGGCTTTGTCGAAGCCATAAACAGTAATAATTTTGTGTAGGTCATCGACAGCATTTTTTATTTTTCCTTGACGAATCCCGCAGGCGTTGCAGTGGAGGCCGCAGTGACCGACAAGGTTGGCTAGATCTGTTGTGGCCATGTGTTATGCCTTCTTAACGTATTTTTCTTTCGATGCCCCGTAGTTTAAGCATTTTGGTTGACAAGCTATGGTTTATGGGTCAACCCTACGACATCGCCAATGTGTTGGCAGTTTCAAAAATAGCCTGTTGGAGAGTTGCCTTAAGCCAGATGTTCATGGCTTGGACGGGCAGCGCAATATTTTGCTTGACCTAAGGAATATCAGGTGGAAGTCTTTGGAAACGACAATGTTGAAAGCATTTTGGCAATTAAGGAAAATGAAGGTTCAACCTCTCAAAACGCTTCCAAAAATTGAAACGGAATCTAGGGTAGGTACAAATCTACACATACAAACTGTCCATATTTCACTCTGCCAAAAGCATATCTGGAATCAAATACAATCTGTGGATCTCTAGAAGGTGACGAACACACACTTTTGCCAACACCAGCAAAGCATTGCGCTGTAATAGAACTTTCTTCCATAAAGAATAAATGTCTTAGAGAAGACTTTATTTTTGATGCACTATGCAAAAATACGTTCGGTTAGTGTTAGTTGTCTCAATTTGCTGCTTCATAGCTATATCTCTCATTCCAACTAGAGCCCTAAAGGTCAAGCAATATCAATCTCCTACAGTTGAAGAAAACAACAACGCGTTGAGCATTAAGAGCTACACCATGCCAGATTCAATTATAGTTGAGTTGTTTTTCCCACAACCCTCTATAACTGATTCCCAGAATCACCACTCAGTTGAGATGCAAGACCTACTAAGATTTGGTGCTCCCGGTGAGCCAGTACTCCCTTTCAAGACGATCAAAGTGTTGATTCCTCAGAGCAAAGAGTTCCAAAGAATCGATGTGACCCATGGTAATAGAAGATTGTTAAAAGGCAAGTTCAATGTAGAGTATGGAAAGACACCAATACCCATTTCATCTAAGATTAGCATTGTAGACCGACAAAATCAAAAAATCTATAGTTCATCAGATCCGTTTCCAAGTGCGTTGTTTTCACAAGTATCAGAGCAATATATACGAGGATATAGAACACTCCTCTTGACACTTCATCCAATCCAATACATTCCAAAAACGGGTGAGCTATCCTACTTCGAAACCATGACTGTTACTATCGATTTGAAGGAAACTAGCAAAGCATCTCCATGGCTAAGAAATCTGTCAAAAGACAAAATGACCGTTCAAGAAATTGTGGACAATCCAGAGGCCGCGGAAACGTACACAACAATGACAACACAATTGCGACCATTATCTGTGAATGCGTCGGAATCATACGATTATGTTATCATTACCGACAGCACTCTGAACTCTTCATTTCAGCCATTAATCGATTGGAAAATCTTGAAGGGATTGAATGCAACAACAGTTCTGGTTGAAGACATTCTAAGCGACCCAGACTATTATGGCAATGGTTTGTTTGGTGACGGTTCGCAATTTAACGATACAGCTGCCCGCATAAGAAATTTCATAAGAGATGCATACTATAACTGGGAAACTGAGTATGTATTGCTCGGTGGAGACATCGGGATTATTCCTAAAAGAGGCACCTATGGCTTTGTCGCGACGGACCCAATTACGGTAGATCGCAACATCCCTTGTGACATGTACTATGGGGCCCTTGACGGAAGCTGGGACAACGACAACGACACCATATTTGGAGAAGGAGTTTATTCAGAAGGTTCAGAATCACCTGAGAATGGAACAGCTGGAGAAGAAGCTGACTGGTTTGCAGAGGTATACATTGGAAGAGCACCAGTGACTACACTAGTGCAAGTAGAGAATTTCGTCAACAAAACGCTGTGGTATGAACAAGCTTCAGACGACAGCTATTTCAAGAAGGCAGTGATGATTGGCGAAAAACTAGATGCCGAAACGCAAGCTGCAAACAGCAAAGATTTGGTATCAGATGAAATACCGCAGTATACAACGAAACGGTTGTACGAAAGAGACGGCACATACAGTCGCACAACAGTTATCAACGCAATTAACAGCGGCACCCACATATTGAACCATGACGGACATACAAATCCCGATATTATGATGGAACTGACTAGAGATGACGTCGACACTCTCATCACCAACACGGAATACTTTTTCGGATATAGCGTTGGATGCAGCGCAGCAGCATTCGATGGAGACTCAGTCATAGAACATTTCATCTATAACCCTCACGGAGCATTTGCATTCGTAGGCAACTCAAGATATGGCTGGTATATGCCAGGCACAACATATGGAACAGGAGACCAATTCGACAAAGCATTCTTTAACGTCCTGAATAACACCGTAAGAAATCTAGGCAAGACACTGCAGTTCTCAAAGGAAGGATTTGCAGGTTCAACGTCAAACAGCGTGAGATGGACTTACTTTGAGCTAAATCTCCTTGGAGATCCTGAGACAGAACTAGTAACTGAGATTATGGCACCAACAGCTCACTTCCAAACTAACCCGACTGCAGAACGGCTATCACCACCGGTTCTCAAAGACGTCGTAAACATTACAGGCATAGCAAGAAGAGGAACAGCAGCTGGAGCAACGTTCAGCAACTTCACAATTGAATTCTATCGAAGTGGACAATGGCATTCTGATGGAATTTCACTACTAAACAACGGTCAAGACGAGACTACTAATGACATATTAGCCATTTGGGATACTAATGTAGTTAGCCCAGGGATAGTTGATCTTAGGCTGACTGTAAAAGATGAAAGCGGCACAATTGGAGAAGATAAGTGGCGAGTTCGCGTCGAAGAGTTACCTGCCATTCGCGTACTTCCTCAACTGACCGAGACACAAGAAGGCTTACCTTTCACGGTAAGTGTCAAGATTACCGATCCAGTAAACCTCTTTGGACTAGACTTTCACATGAGCTGGAACACTACACTCGTAGACTACGTCAGTCATGCCTTATACATTCCAGTAGAAGATTACTGGTGGGGAATTCTATACAGCCCAGTAACTATAACAAAGGACGACGTGAACCAGACAGCGGGAACCTACTGGGTAGCAGCAAAGTCCACGTCTTCAACACCGTTCAACAAAGATGGAACAGTCTTCGACATGACTTTCCAAGCCAAAGCCACTGGCACTTGCAACCTAGAAATATATTCCACCAACCTTACCGAGAAAGATGGCACACCAATAACCCATAAAATCGTTGATGGCGTCGTAGAAATAGCACCCGGTGTTCACGATGTGGCAATTACAGATATTTCGCTTGTTGACACTGTTGTCGGTGAAGAAATGCCTGCTAGAATCAGGGTGACAGTCGCGAATGAAGGCACCTACGCTGAAAACTTCAACATCACAGTCTATGCAAACGGGACCCTCGCAAACACAATCCAGATCGCTCTCTCTGCCCTTAACTCGACAACGATTACTGTTATTTGGGACACAACAGGTTGGATGAAAAGTAACTACACAATCAGCGCTAACGTCACATCAGTCCTTGGAGAGACAGATATGGCAGATAACACAATGGTCGATGGCACGATTATAATAACCATACCTGGCGATGTTGACGGAGATCGAGACGTTGACATATACGATATAGTGGCTATGGCGGGGATCTATGGCACAACTGAAGAAGACCCACAATACGATCCTAATTGTGATATTGACGGTGACGGGGACGTAGACATTTACGACATAGTAGCAGCAGCTGGCAACTACGGGCAAGGCCCGTAACCCCTCCCTTTTTTTCTATATTTTTTCTATACATTTTCTCTTTTTCTATTCCATTCTTCAGTATATGTGGAGATACACGATTCTCTAAAAAATTACTTCTCTCTCTGACCCAAAACCCACATTCATAAACATCAGAAATCTTACCTTCTAGAAGAAAAGCTCTAAATCAAAGCTTAAATTGGAAACTCTAGTATGAACAAGCCTACATGTAGAGGAGGAGAGAAGAGCGACTCCTTTGTTATTAGGATCCAAATAAGTGACTAATGAATGTTGGTCATGAAGTACATCGAATTTGTAAGGTGCTCCAATCCAGAAGCACTTGAAGGAAAAAGAAACTGGATTATAATGAGAGCCAGACACTAATCCATGATAAAGGTCACTGACGTGTTAGGGTTTTTACTAGGTTGCGTTCACTATCGTAAATCCTGACTTGGAGAGGCATCTGACCGACTGCAAAATGTGTAGCACATGCCATGCAAGGGTCGTAGGCTCTGAAAGCCATCTCCACTCTGTTTAATAGTCCTTCGTTAACCACGTTATTTTTTATCAAGCCTTTTGCAGCATCGCGAACCGACATGTTGATGGCTGCAGAATTATTGGTTGTAGCTACTATCAGGTTAACCTTTTTCACCAAAGCATCCTCGTCGAGAACGTAATGATGGATTAAGGTGCCTCTCGCCGCCTCGACAATTCCTACACCCTCACCGGGCGCACCAACTGGGTTTCTGATATCCTTATTTGTGATCTCAGGGTCTTGAGCTAGCTCTAGAGCCCTTTCAGAAGCACACAAGATTTCAATCAACCTTGCCCAGTGAAAAGCTAAAGTAGAATGTATAGGTTTTCCACCTAAGGTCTCATACATCCGCTCAAACTCCTGTTGTGCCAAAGGTGTCGCCATCCCCTCAGAAGCGTTGAGACGGCCAAGCGGACCTACACGGTAGATACCGCTGTTAGCACCGTCTACAAAACCTTTCCAACCAATCTTCTTGAGGTATGGAAACTTAACATAAGTCCACGGTTCCACATGCTCCTCGATAACATCTAGATATTCGTTTGGCACAAATTTGACAAATTCTTTTCCTTCAGGGTCCACGACGCGAACTTTTCCATCATAGAAGTTCACCTTATTGTCATTGTCAACCAGCCCCATGTAATACGTTCTCATAGTGTAAATATCGCTCTTAATCATATTCACATAATCTTCATTCTTCAAGACAACATCATTAAACAAGTTGAGACTAAACTTTGCAAACTCCACACAAGACTTCGCCATTTCCTCAATCTCTTGTCTACCCTCCTCACTTAACGCCTTTGAAATACCGCCGGGAATCGCACAAACAGGGTGTGTAGCTTTACCACCTAAAATCGCAGTTAGCCTTTGTCCATACGCCCTATGCTTGATGACATCCTTGCCCACATCCAAACCAGCCTTATTAATTACGCCTAAAATGTTCCTTTCTGCAGCAGGCGCATCTGGTCCTACGATGAAGTCTGGTCCGCCTAGGAAGTAGAAGTGCAATATGTGGTCGTAGATGATGTAGCCACAATACATGAGCTCTCTCAATTTCTTAGCTGTTTCTGTAGGTTCCACGTTGAACGCAGCGTCAATTGCTTTTGCGGCTGCCAGGTGGTGGGCTACTGGGCAGACACCGCAAATCCTCGTAGTTATTATTGCCATGTCTTCAGCTTTTCTTCCCTCGCAGAACTTCTCGAATCCCCTCAACTCAGGTATTATCATATAGGCATTCGCAACGTTCCCTGCATCGTCTAAGAATATGTCAATTTTTCCGTGGCCTTCCAGCCGCGTTATAGGATCGATGGATATTTTCTTCATTTTTTCATCACCTTCCTTTTAATAATTGAATGGGGCAACGAATACTTGTAAAAAGTGCCAACCGGATCCTTGATTTGGTTTATCAGTTTCTCCGAGTCATATCCTTCTTCTTTCTCTTCGTCGATACCGAGAATCGACGCTAAAGCGCTTAACATAGCTGCTCCTTGCTCTGGCACGTTGGGACAAGGGCCGCCACACCCAGTGCATGGATAATCAACATCTAGACATTGAGCACCACACCCTCCTCGTGTAGCTGGTCCCATGCAGATAATTCCTTGTTCAAGAAGGCATATTTCAGGGTCTGGCGTTTTTTCATAAATGCGATAGATCTTGGAAATTTTCTTTTGGTCTTTTTTTCTTGGGCATTCGTCACAGACAGACTTCAGGGGTGCCAAAACTGAGCCTTTAGGCGGCAATTTACTCGTCATAATAGCATCAAGAGCCTTAACTATCAAGTCTACTGGTGGCGGGCACCCTGGAACATAGTAGTCCA
>JAGLZW010000045.1 GCA_023131225.1 Candidatus Bathyarchaeota archaeon
AGTGTCTCTTCGGAGTTCTCTAAGAAATCAATTCCCGCATTTAAGAACGTGATAAAATTCGTGTATAGTTTATCACCTGAAAATCTTGATCGCGAAATATTGGGAAAGCTTTTCCATAGATTGATTCCTCTTGAAATAAGAAAACCATTAGGGGCATACTATACACTCGGTGAAGCAGCCAGTATTCTTGCAGGTCTAGCTATTGAAAAACCCGATGAAAAAGTTATGGATCCAGCATGTGGTAGTGGAACGCTCTTGGCTGCGGCGTACAGACGAAAAAAGATGCTACTAAAAGAGGAAGGCAGAGATTTTGATGCAGAAACTCATAAGACTTTCTTAGAGCATGACTTAACTGGCGTTGATATAATGCCCTTTGCTTCTCACTTATCAGTCATAAACTTAGCCCTGCAAGCTCCTTTGTATGAAACTGAAGAGGTTAGAATAGCAATAGAAGATTCCACAAAACTCAAGCCAGGAATAAGCATTTCACCCATGTCTAGAGTATTGCCCGAAGCAAGGAAACAAAGGACTCTACTAGATCTTCAGATAAGCAAGGAAGAAATGATAGAGTCTGGTGCGATAAAAATGGACGGATCACCAGGCAAAGAAATTCGGTTAAGCAAAGTCGATACGATCATAATGAACCCTCCTTTTACTAGGCAAGAGACAATAGCAGATTTCAGTGCGGGGTACAAGGACAAACTTGCACGGCGTTTCTTGAAGAAGCAACATCTGATTGACAGTAGAATGAGCTATTGTTCTTACTTTGTGCTCTTAGCCGACAAATTCCTTGAAAAAGGAGGAAAAATCGCCGCAGTTTTGCCTAGTACAATATTGACAAAAGAAACCGATATAGGAATACGAGAGATGCTTTGCTGTAATTACGATATTAAATATGTTGTTGTCAGAGAAGATGCGTTGAATTTCTCAGATAGCACAAACCTACGGGAAATTTTGCTCATTGCTAGCAAGTCCAAACATCCTGACAATGTCGTAACTTTCATTACACTTAAGGAGCTTGACAGTACTCTACTTCCCGAGATAAAGCATGCTGAAAAATTGGCGAAGAAAGGAGAAGTTTACAATCATGGGCGTTTTAGAATCTATAAGATTGCTCAAGAAGACCTGGATCCACTCAATCTGTTTAAGCCAATAGCTGTCAGTGACACCAGAATTCTCAAGTTCTGGGAAGGAGTTTCGAAGAATAGCAGGTTAAGTCAAGCCAGTGAACTGGGAATAGAGCTGGAGGAAGGAGTAAGATCCAGAATGGGCGGTAGTTTTCCAGAGACAGCCCTTCTAGATAAAAAGGCTATTGGACTGAGAAGTAGGGACATATGGATAGTTCAAAAATGTACGAAAAGCAAGGTAACAGTAAAGAATCGTTTCACAAAGGATAGTTTGGCGATACCATTTCAGGCACTCATTCCTTGCGTAAGAAACTCAGCGGGAAGAGACAAAATTGATCTTTCGGCCTTAGAAGAGTATGTAATCTCACGCAGATATAAAAACCATAGACATTTTCTTTCAATCAGTGGACTTGATCCAAAAAGTCTATCGGCAAAATGGAGAAAATATGTAGAAAGGAGAATAAGCAATTTAGGCATAATAGAAACCCTTCACGTGGGTTCCTCAGGCACCTACTTCTTTGCCTATTACACAAAGAAGCCAAGAGTTTTCGGTAGTTCCTTCTGGAATGTCACTGGTTTAGATGAAAAAGAAGCGAAAATCTTAGCAATATGGCTGAACAGCTCAATCAACCTTGCTCAGCTTTTTATCGAGAGGGTGCCTACAGGGTGGTTTAAGGTAAGGGGTTATACTTTCAATCAACTGCAGCTCCTTTCTAAAAGTAGGTTAACATCAAAAGAACTGGCCTCCATTGAGAGTCTTTTCGACAAGATCCGCAGAACCAACTTTCCATGCCTTTGGAAACAACTTGCAATGAATATATCAAAAAGTACATTCAGAGATGAATGGAAGGAAAAGCTATCAGAAATATTCCCAGATTTGAAAGAATACTTGGGAAGAAAATTCAACGCACGAAGAGAAATTGATGATAATATGTTGAAGATTCTAGGGTTCAAGAAAAATGAAATAAGTGATATTTTAGAATGGTTGTATCCCGCATTACTTAGAGAGCTTTATATCATGAAAAAGTTAAACAGAGTAGACATTACCAGTTCATAACTCGACACGTAATCAGGTACACTTTGTTAGACTCTTCCAAGTAATTTTTCTTGATAGTCTCTCCATTGAGTCTCAACATAATCTTAAATGAAGTCTTTGCAGTATAATATTTTGAGCCTAGTAAGGCTAGGCTAACTGGTGAAAAGATGCAAAGTCTGACGGAACAACATGGAAACAAAGGGAAAGAA
>JAGLZW010000046.1 GCA_023131225.1 Candidatus Bathyarchaeota archaeon
CGCCCTTGCCGATTTTTTCAGCCGCCCTCTTAGTTCCCTCTGCCAGTACGTCGCCCAACCAGCCATCTCGAGCACCAATTTTCTTCACCATTTCTATGAGTGCTTCATGGCTTCCAAAGCGGAGATCCAAATTGTCAGTGTTCTCCTTTGTGAGAATTCCGTTTTCATACAGATCCATTGCGAAGCCGACGATAACTCCTGTGGAGATGCCGTCTATGCCATAATAATTGCATAGGCGCATTGCTTCAATGATGGCGTCCAAGCGATCGACACCGCAGTTTGGTCCTAGTGCCCATAGGCATTCGAATTCCATTCTTGAGGTTGATCCTTTGTATGGGCCTTCTGGAACTACTGCAATATGGTCGCAGCGCATGGCGCATGTTGCGCACCCGATGATTTTCTTGATGTAATGTTCGTTCAAGTATTCTCCGCTGACTTTTTCTGCTCCTTCAAAGGTGGCTTGAGTGAAGTTTCGTGTTGGTAAAGCTGCTAGAGCGTTTAGAACGAGGACGTTTTCAGTTGTTCCCAGGGTTCTGTATTTTCTGGTTGCTGGGCCTTTCATGCGTTCATGAATCATTTTTATGAATTCTTTGAATCCTTCGAGGTCTGCAACGTTTACATCTTTTGTGCCGCGAACAGCTAGGGCTTTCAAGTTTTTGGAGCCCATCACAGCGCCCATGCCAGTTCTTCCAACTGCTCTGAACTCATCATTTATGATTGATGCGAGACGGACGAGTTTTTCTCCTGCCTCGCCTATTGCCGATACGCGGATGTAATAGTCACCTAGTTCTTCTTTGATGGCCACATCTGTTTCGTAGGGTGATTTTCCTTTCAGGTGCTGAGCGTCCAACAGGTGGACTGAGTCGTCGTCGATCCACGCGTACACGAGTTTTTCAGATTTTCCTGTAAAGATTACCGCGTCATAGCCTGCTCGTTTCAATTCAGGTCCAAAGAAACCGTGAGCTTTAGATTCAGCTATTCCTCCAGTTGCAGGTGACTTCGATACTACTGCGTAGCCATTTCCTGCAGTCGGTCCCATGGTGCCGCTGAGTGGGCCCGTCACAAAGATCAACGGGTTATCCGGGTTGAAAGGATCAGTACCTTGCTTAGAGTTGTCCATGAGTAGACGGATGCCAAGTCCTATGCCTCCAATATACTGCTTAGCCAAATCCTCTTTCAATGGTTCTGTTTCGGTTTTTCCGGTTGAAAGGTCAACACGTAATATTCGTCCTGCGTAAGATGACAAACTTTTTCCTCCAATTATACTCCATGTTTAGCAGACAATATGATAAACACTTATGTAAAAAAGTTTTTTCTTTTTTCGGGAAAAACGCTATGTAAATTTTACAGCAGACATGTATGCGAGAGACTAATATGACAATTCTCGTCTGCAAAAAAATGTCGCAGGCACATTTTTTTCCATGATTTTACATAGAGGAATGTTCCAGAAACCTTTTTATTAGGAAGTACCTTATTTGCATATTGCTGAAAAAAAGAAAGGAGAACAAGAAAAAATGAAACTGAAAACAATCTCAGGTGCTATACTATTTGCTACGATTCTACTAATGGTATCTATCTTTCCACTTCCTACATTAGCGGAGAAAGGTGCAAGAAGTGACGATCTCATTATCTATTACTACGGCGACGTGGAGTCAGCTTACACTGCCTTGAAGGCTGACCAGATTGACGCTGTTGGTTATGAAATCACAGCTGACTTGTATGTGGATGCAAGTGCCGACGCTAACATCGTTCTCGGCGCTGTTGCTGACAGCGGATTTTACGAGCATGACATCAACAACAACTATTCTATCGACACTTACCCAGGGGTACGTTCACCGACAAACTACGCAGGCTTTAGGCAAGCCATGGCATGGTTGACCGACAAGGAATGGGTTGTAGACGAGGCTTGTGGCGGATTCGCTGAAAGAATTGACCAGATGATTGCAGCTGCATATAGCGGTTGGGGAAACCAGACGATGATGTATCCCTACTATCCGTACGAGTATGACCCTATTGCAGCGGCTACCGCTTTGGATGCAGAGGGATTCTATCAGGGCACGACGCCAAACCCATCCTACGATGCTGCTTTTCCAGGCTCAGCCGAGTACATTCGAACCTATCCTGCAGGCCACTCTAAGGCTGGACAGGACTTGGACGATTTGGTAGTTTGCGTGCGAACCGACGACACTCGTAGGCTTCAGGCTGGAAGGCTGACTTATGGTAACATGAAGAAACACGGTATCCCCGTGAACGCCCTCGAGGCTGACATGGGCGGTCTCTACGACAAAGTGATGGGCGCTTTTGACTACCACATGTACACCGGTGGCTGGAGTGTGGGAAGATTCCCACCAATAACTCTTCACGGCCTATACCACTCCGATTTCACGTATTCCTACGGACCTAACTACGTGACGGGCAATGGCACTCATCCTTACCTCGACACGCTTCTTGAAGGTTGTCGTTATCCCGACACATATGACGAGGCTATCAACTTCACCAAAATCGCTGCAGGATACATGACAGAAATCTGTGTGAACATCCCGTTGTTCAGCGCAAAATCTTTCTGGCCTTGGAACAAGAATCTAATAGGCGTCGTTAACATGGCAGGCTCTGGACCTGAAAACAGCTACACCTTCCTGAACGCCTACAAGGTAGACGGATCAGCCATCAGATATGGACCTAAAGGTGCACCTATAGGCATGAACATCATATACTCAAGTTGGTTCTACGACTATCAGAACCTTGACAGGATGAACATGTACGGCGGCGTCGATGTACCCCCATATGACCTTTCAGCTGACCAAGACGGCCTCGTCACGGAGCGGCTTGTTGATATATGGGATGATGGCGGCGAGAACAAGACAAAAGTCACATACACGTTTAGAACCGATGCTTATTTCGTGGAACCCGTGACTGGTAACCAGCTAGAAAACGTTAACGCAAGCCACGCTTATATCAGCATCTGGTACGACTTCCAACTCAATGACGGCTGGTTCGTTCCAGACGTACAAGACGTTCACCACATGAACATTATTGGCTCCCATACTATTGAAATCTATTTCGACACCGGTGGCTATTGGAACGCCTACTACGCTACACCACCCTTCAAGTCATTTAACCTGCTTGGAAAGGGCAGTTTGAGCAACACAAGCCGTGCTTGGAGCGGGAGCTGGACTGGCCCCGCTGGTTTTCTGGGTCTAAGCCACAAAGTATACTGGGTTGTCGATATATCCATCGATGCCGTGTCGCTAACTCGAGGCTCAGAATGGCACATAGAACGCGAAGGTCCTCTAGGACGTGCTGATGTATGGGTGAATACAACTAAAACTGGAACTCTTGTCATAAACTACTGGAGCGCGGAAGATGCAAAAGGATTTACACCTGGTAACTTGCATTGGTCGGACGCTTTTGAAGGATGTGGCTCGTGGTACGCAACTGCATTTACACGTGGAATAGGTGGCAGCCTGACGCTGAAAAAGTCTGCATTCTACTACATGGAGAAACCTCTGCTGGGCGAGATTGACTGGATCAGGAAATCAAACGGCGGCTACAAGGTTGACATCTACGACATCGTTCTAGCAGCTAGCGCCTACGGTTCTCAAGGAACAGGCATACCGTCTTCCAACTGGTTCGCAGGAGCAGACTTGGCGCCTGAAGGCGGCAAGATAGACATCTACGACATCGTCAGCATCACCAGTAAATACGGCCAATCATTCGACGTGCCTCCATAGGCAAATAAAACGAAAACAACTCCACCCCCCCTTTTTATATCTTTAAGAAATTCTAAGCGACTTTTTGAATTGAAGAATAGATGCGCACATTTAAGCTCGCTACTTTTTAGCAAAGTGAAAGTCATATCCGATAAGTTTTCGTTAACACGCATACACGTGAATGTTCTGTGAACGTGAAACTAAAGCTTAAATACAAAGCGGGACTCTAATTTTAGCGGTGGCTATCGATGGCTTTGAAATCTTACATCGCTAAAAGATTAGTCTACATGGTTTTATTGATCTTCTTGGTTGCATCAGTAAATTTCCTTCTTTTCAACTTAATGCCAGGTAGTCCTTTAGATAAATATGTACGAGATCTGAGAGGTAAAATGACTGAGGAACGCTTTGAAGAACTAAAGGCGATATACGGTCTTGATAAGCCCTTACATGAAAGATACATATTATACGTTACAAACATGTTCACTTGGAATTTTGGATACAGCTATGAATCAAGGGACTATGTCCAGAACGACATAATAATGGTACTCCCCAATACCTTGCTGCTTATGGGCGTTGCCGAAATTGGCGCAATGATAATAGGAATCCTATTAGGCGTAATAGCCGCCTATAAAAGAGGAAGCTCACTAGACACTTTTTTGGTCACTGCTTCCTTGGGAACATATTCGGTCCCAGTATTCTGGATAGGCTGGCTTATGCTTTCCTTCTTCACCATCTACCTAGGTTTGTTTGAAGTGGGGAGAGTTGAACCTCAAATCTGGGCTATTCGCCCCCCGAGTTCTATATTAGAATTTATTGCCGGCCGCCTCTATATGATTGTTCTTCCAGCAACAACCCTTTTCATCTTCTTGTTCGGTGGCTGGGTCCTCCTAACAAGAGCCACAGTCCTCGAAACAATTACCGAGGACTACGTGACAACAGCCCGAGCCAAAGGACTGCCCGAAAGAACAATTCTGTTCAAACACGTCTTGAAAAACGCCTCATTGCCGTTGATCACCAGTGTTGCATTAACCTTCGGCTTCCTTATATCTGGAGCCATAATAACTGAAACAGTCTTCTCATATGGAGGCATGGGATTACTATTGTGGAATGCCATACAAAGGAACGATATCCCGGTAATGCAAGCATTCTTCTTTGTAATGGCGCTATTAGTAATCATAGCAAACTTCTTAGCAGATATACTATATGGTGTAATAGATCCGCGAATAAAGTATGGGTGAAATCAAATATGCCATCACGCAAAGAACAATTTTCCTTCACGATTCAAAGGTTCAAGGGTTTCTGGAATCAATATAAGCAAAGTAAACGAGGCGTACTTGGAGTAGGAATCATTATATTTTTCGCCTTTGTAGCCATCTTTGCTCCGCTCATATCACCGTTAGACCCGCTAAACCCAAAGTGGCCCGGATATTACCCCGGCGGTGAGCAACCAAAGCTAGCTGAGAAACTTTGCGTTCCAATATGGTACAAGTCAGTTCTGGGCATGCATCAGCTTGCAGAAAGCATTCTACTGACAGAAAATCATGAATTAGCCTCAAGAACGGTCTTCGAACAATGGGTATCAATCTACAATCCTACATACACCTCAGTGCAATATAACGAAACAAGAGGCCAACACAACAATGATGGATGCATCGAGATATTATACAAACGTGAAGAAGGCCAAGCTGCTCCTCAGGATAGTAAGGCAAGCATAACATTTGCTAAAAGCTTCGAATATCCTTATGAAAACAATCCACAGTCGTTCTGGTGGCATTACTCTCTCTCTGTAGAGAACAAAACGCCTATAATACCCGATT
This sequence comes from Candidatus Bathyarchaeota archaeon, assembly GCA_023131225.1. Classification (NCBI taxonomy): domain Archaea; kingdom Thermoproteati; phylum Candidatus Bathyarchaeota; species Candidatus Bathyarchaeota archaeon. Next base: position 5,528 of record JAGLZW010000046.1, read on the forward strand.
TCCCCATTGAGGTTAGTCTCCAATTTCGCAGAGGGAATGAACCAGACGCAATTCTTGTTAAAACGATTAGTTTACCGAAATCCGTACTCATAGGTGAAGCGAACCAGACAAAATGGTACAGCAAAGCAGGAACTACGCTAGGAGAACTGTCTATAATAGAAGAAACAATATTCACTAAAGCCGGGAACTACACATACGAGTTCGTGGTTACGATCTTCGATCCGGAAGGCAGTAATTCCGATTTAAGAGTTTATGTTGACAACTTGCAAATAATATTGTATGGTGAAGCATTCGGCTTGCTGGGTACCTCATCGTTCCCCGAGGCCTCCCCACGAGATCTTTTCACGATGTTAGTACATGGAACTAGAATCTCCTTTATGATTGGGATTCTCACAGCAGTTTTTTCTGTATTGATTGGACTGGTTGTAGGGCTAGTTTCGGGGTACGTGGGCGGATTGGTTGATGAAGGACTGATGCGATTCGCAGACTTTCTTTTAGTATTACCAGGCTTGCCGCTGCTAATAGTTTTAGTTACAGTGCTCGGTAAATCAATCTGGAACATAATAGGCGTACTTATATTCATGGGGTGGATGGGCTTTTCACGAACTGTGAGATCTATGACGCTTAGCCTGCGAGAAAGACCATTCATTGAAAGCGCCAAAGCCGCCGGAGCAAGCAAAAACTACATAATATTCCGCCACATCGTTCCTAATGTATTCGCTTTAGTGTACATCTCATTGGCAACATCTGTTCCAGGCGCCATAATTGCGGAAGCATCCCTAGCTTGGCTTGGACTGGGCGATATCAATATACCTTCTTGGGGCATAATGCTGTTCGACTTCAGTAAGACCCAAACGGCTGTTGTGAAAGGAATTGGTGAATACTGGTTCTGGGTGATACCTCCAGGCCTCGCAATCGCATTGATGGCAATGGCTTTCATCCTAATGGGATTCTCCCTTGACGAAATTTTGAACCCAAGGCTGAGGAAAAGACGTTAGCACAAAAGCCTTCGTTAGCAACCCACGATAAAAGGGAGATCTACGTCATCTGGCTTTTCAGGTGCGAGCTGAACCAGCTATGAAATCAATTTTTTCATTCACGTAAGTCCAGAAGTTTCTCTCAAGCTGTTCTTCAGCTTCTTGCGATTTGATACCGCGCAAAAATGCAATCCCGCCACCAAACAAAGTTGTGAGTAGACCAAGCTTCACGAACAAATTGGAACGGGCCCCAGTAATAAACTGCAACACAAAATCGTTTGGGTCGCCAGAAATACAAACGGTGACTCTGTCTAAAACTTTATGTACATATGTAGGTCTGGCAGTAATTCTGTGCGCTTTTGTCTTCTCTTCTCTAATTGTCCTAAAAAGTTTCTTTTCAAAGAATCGCTCAACCCATTCACTTAAGAGCATGAGATCAACGTTTCTGTCAGTGTATCGGTTTTCCGTGCAGCATTCCCCCTTTCTAAGCACTCTTTTGCTAAAGTAATGCTTCCCTTTAAGCATTTTTGAAACAAGACAAACAAATTCAAGAAAAGGAGTTGCATGGCTTAAAGCTTATATAAACAATACTTCTTGTTACTCTATAAGATCCAAGATCTGTTAATAGAAGGAAGAAGAAGATGTGAGTGATCAAGCATGGCGATACTTGACGTTCAGAATTTGTCCACTTACTACTTAATAGGCAGAGGATATGTAAAGGCTGTAGAAGGCGTTAGTCTTCAACTGGAAAAAGGAGAAGCCATGGGGTTGGCAGGAGAGTCTGGATGCGGTAAGACCACTATCGCTCTTTCTTTACTTAAAATTCTACCTTCAAATGGTAGAATAATCAATGGAAAAATTTTGGTGAGAAACACCGACATTGTCAGCTTGAGCGAGGTTGAAATGCGGAAACGCATCAGATGGAAGGTGATTTCAATGATATTTCAAGGTGCCATGAACGCTATGAACCCACTTTATAAAGTAGGCGATCAAATCGTTGAAGCCATTAAATTGCATGAACCCAAAGTAACCAGAAAAGAAGCAAAAGAAAGAGCCGCAAAACTTCTAGAAATGGTAGGGATAGACGCTTCAAGAGTGGATAATTTTCCTCACGAGTTTAGTGGGGGAATGAAACAACGAGCATTGATAGCTATGTCTCTGTGTAACAATCCAGAGTTGGTCATCGCTGACGAGCCTGGAACAGCTCTAGACGTTATTGTACAAGCACAGGTTCTAAGATTGATGAGAGAGCTAAAGGATAGATTGAATTTGTCAATCATTATGATATCCCATGACCTTTCGATGATTGCTGAGGTATGTCAGAAGATTTGTATTATGTATGCGGGATACTTAGTCGAGCACGGAGACATCGTGAAAATCTTCAAGAAACCATTGCACCCATATACTGTAGATCTGATAGGATCTTTTCCAAGTATTAAGGCTGAAAAGCAAGAAATGGTATCCATTCCAGGTTCCCCACCAGACCTTTTTGACCCGCCTCCTGGGTGTAGATTTCACCCGAGATGTAAATACGCTATGGATATATGTAAGAAAGAGGTGCCTAAACTGCTCAAAATATCAAAGGATCATTTTGTAGCGTGCCATTTGGTTAAAGACTAAAAGAGGATGCAACACATGGAAGATCTAATAATAAAGGCTGAAAATCTGAAAAAGTGGTTTCCCATTAAGGTGGGGTTGTTTCGAGCAGTTTTTTCGAAGGAGGAAATGGCTGTACGTGCTGTGGATGATGTTTCATTTGACATAAGAAAGAGTGAAATTTTCGGCTTGGCTGGAGAAAGCGGTAGCGGAAAGACCACTACGGGGAGACTTTTACTGAGACTAATTGAACCTACTGGTGGAAAAATCTACTTTGGAGGTAAAGATATTACGTCAATTTCAGAATCCGAGATGAAACCGTTTCGACGGAAAATGCAGATAATCTTTCAAGACCCTTATGAGTCGTTAAACCCTAGAATGACTATAAGAGATATAGTTGCTGAGCCTTTAAGATTATTGCAGAGGATAGCCCTGGATCAGGTAGATAGAAGAGTAAATCAAGTGCTGGAGGATGTTGAATTGACACCTCCCAAGAAGTTTGTCCTAAGATATCCTCATGAACTTAGTGGGGGACAAAGGCAAAGAGTCGCTGTTGCAAGGGCTTTCGCTATAACCCCTGAGTTTATAGTTGCAGATGAGCCTGTGTCCATGCTTGATGTCTCTATTAGAGCTGAAATCCTGCACCTTATGATTTCCTTGGTGGAGAAATATGCTTCCTCGATCCTCTACATAACCCATGACTTAGCCCTTTCACGTCATATGTGTGACCGTCTTGGCATAATGTACTTGGGCAAAATCATGGAGATGAGTGAGACGGAAAAGATTATTTTTGAGCCTCTTCATCCTTATACAAAGGCGTTAATTGATGCTGTACCAGTTCCTGATCCTACGGCTAAACGTGTTGAAACGGTTATCAAGGGAGAGATTCCGAGTCCCATTAACCCGCCTTCTGGCTGCAGATTCCATACTCGTTGTCCTGCCTACATAGGAGATATATGCCGTACAAAAGAACCGCAGTTGATCGATGTTGGTAAGAACCACTGCGTTGCTTGTCACCTTTACAGTTCAGAAAAATAACACTTTCTTCTTTCTATGTTGCTTGTAGTTGAGGCTTAAGCATGTGCGTTAGATCATTTTTGTCTATCTTTTCTTCGTGACTTGTATGATTGTTTGGTACTCGCCGCCCAGATAGATAGGAAAGCGCCTCCCACGATCAATGCTACTCCAACTGGCAGAAGGTTGCCAAAAGAGTATTCCTTTTTCAAAACTATTTTCCACAAGTCAAGGCGTGGCAAGTCTGACTCGGGAGGGTAATAATACCTTGCCATTGCGATACCATAGCTGTACACGTATGCTGTGTAATTGCCGTCGTGTTGTGTCTCTCCGCCTAGATTCTCTGGAGAATCATTGGAGGTTCCCAGTTTAGATTTATCGACAATTAGGCCTTTGCTTTCTGATTCAAGAGTAATATTGAGTTCTGGTTTTTTTGTGACTAAGTTTACCCGAAAATCAGCTCTCAGAGTGGTATTACCACCTGTTGGATCAGTGATGTTTATCCAAATTGTAGCGATAGCCGGAACGCCATTCGGGATGTCTATCAGTTTAGGTCCTGCAAATGCTACAAATATTTTTTCGCCCCTGTCAAATTGTTTCGAGATTTTCCATTGTCCGTAGGGTAGATCCTTAACTCTTTCCACTAGCTGGTTCTCAGGAGTTTCAATGGCATAATTAGCTAATGAAAAGATTATGATTCCTGCGAACAGAATGATGCACCCAACACTGAGTGGAATTTTTCTCAATTTATCACCTTAGTGTTTGTCTAGGTAATCGAATACGCTTTTGATATTAAGTCTTTCTGACTGATGGTGTGTGGTTTTTTTGTCTAGTGTACTTGTTTGGTGATTAGTATATGTGCTTGGGCTGGATGTCGGTAACCATGTAAAGCTGGGGTTTTATAGACAAATTAGTGAATAGAGAAATCTTCCAGAAACCTTTAATTATAGAAGTGGTAGTTGTAATAATTGCTGAAGAGAAAGGAGAAAAAAATAGATGAAACTAAAGATGGAGAAAGCTATTAGCATATTGCTTACATCGACACTTTTGCTCAGCTTATTCATAGTACTAACACCCTCAGTATTCGCACAGGCGACAACTGTCAGATTCTATCCTCAACCCTCACCACAAGCCGATGTCACGAGTAACGGTCAAACGTTCACCGTTGCTTGCGTAATCGAGGACGTTACTGACCTTGCAGGTTTAGATGTTCAGATGCAGTGGAACACGACTTACCTTTCATACGTAAATCACACCCAAACCATGACTGTTGAAAGCTATCCAACTGTTCAACCACCAAGCCCGTACGCAGGAATTATCCACAATCCGCCATTGGCGCTTAAAGACGATGTTAACACGACAGAAGGAACTTACTGGGCAGCCTTCGCCACCCTCGGAGGACCATCCTTCGACGGCGACGGAACAGTCTTCACCATGACTTTCAGGGCAATTAACCTGCCCTTCGGCGACCCCACACAGTTCTTCTACACGTACCTGAACCTCACAGTCGAACTTCCCGCAGGCGCTGGTGGTCAGATCGACGCCACTATTGAAAACGGTACGATTAGGCATTGGTACATGCCAGTCGATTATCCTCCGGTGCCTCTGCTGCAGATAAGACCATCATACTATGAAGCCTCAGCACTTGGTGAACTATTCGATTACGATGTATGGCTGCTTGGAGAAGGCGACACCGACTTGGACCCATTCTGGGATGTCGGCGGAATCGACGTATACATGAACTTCGACCCAACCTTGATAGAGGCGATAAGTGTAACTATTGATCCTGACGGAACCTTTGAAGCCTTCTGGCCTGACGGCATCATTGTAACTGCAAACGACACTGACAACGTGGCAGGAACAGCACACGCGGCCTTCTTTGGATATGGTGAACCTCACACTGCTCCATATGGACAGATAAAAATGTTCAGCGTTACCTTCAACGTAATCTACGAGTCAACAGAATTTCCGCCACCAACTGCCCCCGTCACATTGAAAAACCCATTAACCTATGGCGCGTACACATTCGACTCAATCGGCGGGCTAATCGATATTGCCTATCCGGTGGGCACAACTTATTATCAACTGGTTCCAGATTTCTTAGCTGGACCGTTCGAGTTGACCAGCTGGGAAGACAACGGCGACGACGTACTTAGTCCAAGCGACCAATTCATACTAAACCACACAACCACAGGCTTCTACTTTGACTACAACCTAACAGAAATATCCGGCACCCTTAACCTGACACAACAACCCTTCCAAACAGTTGAAGACTACATTTGGGCTGCAAGTTTCGGTCCAGACAACCTGGATTACAACGGGTTGCCAGGAAGGTACGTGGGAACTGACGATCCGTACAACGGCTTCGGCGTCCCCTACTGGACAGGCAACTTCTCAATACCAGTTGCCTCTGTGAACAGCATCACTGTAACTGCCTTGCCCTTCACGCCGGACAATTACACTTATACTCTAACTGCAGGCGTAGACTACATTGTCCATGCTGATGAAGACTTAATTGAGCTGCTAAAACCCATAGATGTGAATGTAACCAACGAGTGTTGGCAGGACGGTGTCAACAACAGTCTAAACGGTTGGCCTTGGATTAACTATGTTGCCAGCGGAATTGAAAGCGTTTACGTGGACATGCACAACGGAACCGCCAGGTACTCGGATGCTAGCACAGGACATCCTGTGGCTTATGCTACACCGCCACCAACTGAGTGGTGGTATGATCCTGACTGGGCGTGGGAGCTTGAAGGCTGGTGGGCTTTGGGATACTTCCCAGGTTCATTTAACTGGCTTGCTGGTTCTACGTGGTGGATCAACTACACCGCAGCGTCATACATGGCAATAGATTACAACGCTGACCCTGATCCTATTCCGCGATACATACAGTTCCGCGGCAGCTACACAGACTTTCTAGTGTGGCTCACAAGTCCCATCGGTGCGGACTTTGACGAAGAGTATCCACGCGCTTGGAGAGACTACACTGTTGTAGGCTGGACAGACAGCGACGGCAACACACTGGTGAACCCATCTGACTACTTGAAATTCTTCGAAGATTTGGTCGGTGAAAACCGAACATATCACGTGGAAGGCATCGGTGTAGACCTCTACACCAGCAGAAAACCATGGATATGCGAAGACGATCCAACAGATCGGTACTTCGGCGTGGCTCCTATAGTGAAAGTTGCAGGGTTCGCGCATCCAGACCGTGATTTCTGCCCATGGCACAACAAGGAATACTCAGTACCTCTACCGCACGTTGTGGAAGACGCAACGTACACAGCACCTTACAGGGCTCTAGGCGGATTCATTGACCTTTACAGGTGCACAGACCCCCATCAGGGAGTAGGCAAAGACAAGTCTGGTGGCATGATATGGCCTCAGAAATGCTTATGCCTCTGTGCTAACGTGACGTACGCTGGCTGGCCAGAGCAGAACAAGGACGTTGCCTTCGAAATTAAATATCCAAATGGCGAAGTCTTCACAATCATGTACGGCAGAACAAACGAATACGGTGTAGCCTGCGTGAATGTAAGGATGCCATGGCCATGTGACGATCCAGAACTTATCTTCGGGAAATGGAAGGTCTGGGCCACAGTTGACGTTGCCTGCGTAATAGTTAACGACACAATGGAATTCAAGTACGACTACAAGGTCCGAATATTCGACGTTGAGCTAAACAAACCAGAGTACAAGCACTGCGAAGACATAGTAATCACAGTACACTATGGAACCTACGCAATGGTAAACTACAACATAACATTCACCGTGACCGCTGTCGACGCATCAGGTGTACCATTCGGCTTCGGCTTCGTCGTAATCGAAATTGGAGGCGCAGAATGGTGCCAGTACGCCGAAGGTAGCTTCAACCTCACTGTACACGTAGTGAAGTGGGCTCGTCCACCAATGGGAACAATATACGTTGGCGCTTTGAACGGCTTCCCGCAAAACGGCGGGTCAGCAGAAACACCAGTATACATCGAGAACTTTACCATACTAGCTGAATGGGCTGAGCCATAAGCTCAGAAACCGCTATTAAACTCCATACCCCTTATTTTTTTTGTATAAAAATCCAACTTCTGGGCATAATGCTCAAGTAGAAAATAAATCCAGAACGTTTATTAACATATTAAAAGCTGATAATAATGTTGAGAAGGGAGAACAAGTATGAAAGGTAAAAGACTTCTTGTGTACATGCTTATAGCATTATATAGTTTAGCTATGATGGGAATTCCCGGTTTTTCACCTGTGGGGGAACTGGTAGCCACAGTTTCAACAGATGAATCCTCTTATGTGCTTAGGGAAACAGTAGAAGTCCATGGGGGCGTAACATTCCGAGGGTTTCCTGTTGATCGAGGGCTCATAGGAATCCAAGTAGACGATCCGTTGAACAATCCGATGGTTGCTCGAACAATCCCAACTGGCACTGGCAACTCCGAAAATTGGGGAGTGGAAATAGTTTCTTTCTACTTATCAGATGCTGGAGGTCACCCTCAAAGCAAAGTTGAAAGAGGAGAATTAACATACTTTTTTGTCACGGTCAAAAACAATAAATTTACCTCTCAAAATGTGTTGATAACAATTAACATCTACGACAGTACCCTTATCCCTTTAAATCTTAGGTCAGTAGCCCTAACCCTGAACCCGGAGGGATCAGCAGCTCCTCTATTAAGTACACAAATCAGTGAATGGGCTTCTGTAGGCAATGCTCCAGCGTATGCAAATGTTTACTCGGGATGGCCAGAAGGCGGTGGATATCCACTATGCCCAGAAAAAATGGCGAACTTTACCATAATAGAATCAATATACGAAGAGCTTCCAGACAACCCGATCCCAAACCAACCAGTTCAAAACGGAACCTACATAACTAGTTTCCAACTCTCACCCGAGCCCATCCCCGGAACCTACACAGTCAACGTTTGTGCATGGTACAGTGGCTACTACTCAGAAGCCGCAACGACCACGTTCCAAGTTGAAGATGTAGAAGCACCTCCCGTAGCATCATTCGTTGCAAAACCGCCAATGGCTAACCCAAACTACACCATAATCTTTGACGCCTCATCCTCATCTCCAGAAGGATACAACGACACAATAATAAGCTACGTATGGGACTTCGACGATGGACAAAATTCAACAAACAAAATAGCAACTCACGAATATACAAACTTTGGGAACTACACCGTAACCCTAAATGTAACCGACTCGGAAGGATTCTGGAACACCACCTCCAAATCTGTCTCAATAGCCGAAATACATGATATAGCGTTAACATCAATACAGTGCTTGGACGAAATCTATTCAGACTGGATCGTAACGATAACAATAGGCGTCAAAAACAAAGGAACATACGCAGAAACATTCAACGTCACCGCATACTATAATGGTTCAATAATAGAAACTAAGACAATTACCAACCTAGGCCCACAAATACAAACAGACGTGGACATCCAATGGAATACAATAGGACTACCATTGTACGTTCACTACACAATATCAGCCGAAGCAGACATCCTCCCAAACGAAACCGCAACAGCAGACAACAACATAACATATGGAACAACAACGACTAAAGGTCTCGGCGATTTTGATGGAGACACAGATGTTGACATTTTCGATGTCGTTCCGATAGCAGCTCTCTATGGAGTAACAAGCGGCGATCCCGACTGGAATATCCAAGCAGACCTCGAGCCAGATGGAAAAATAGACATTTACGACGTTGTAATAGTCGCTTCTAGATACGGAACCCAATACTAAAACATGCATGGAACACACGTCCATAACACTCTCGGTTGGTGTTGACGCAGCTTCTAGGCAGAAGAAAAAAGCTAGGATAAGGACAAGAGCGGTAGCTGTAGCTGTAGCTATTAGGAGGCTACATGCTTAGTTGCTAAATACATATAATGAGCAGCAACAACAAGCGGACTAGGTTAAGAAAAGCATTACCAAATACATCTCTTATCGTAATATTGCTTTCCACGGAATACGATTTAACTCGTTTTCCCTCCAAAGTTTCTTCCGGAAAAGCGATGCGAGCAAGATCAAGCATTGGTAGAGCGTTAGTTTTGCTAGTTTTGTTCATTCTTCCAAGCGTAGCCATGAATGTAGCAATGAGTCAATCCGGAAAAATAGATGTTTTTACTCAGAAGCATCCATTTGCTGGTCGAGGCCCAAAAGCACCCAGCGATGCTTTCCATCCCGGAGAAAAAGTTTGGCTCTATGCCCTCGTGAGCTATAACGACATTCCACTACAAAATGCACTCGTCATGTTCCAGATCGAAGGGCCATCTAATTCCACAACCATCTCTTTCCACAGAGTTGCAGAAACAAATGAAACTGGACTGGCTTCAGTTAGTTTCACTATTCCATCAGTTAACAATGAGAGTACCATTTTCGGAAATTGGACAGTGTCTGGCTTAGTTGAGATTAGTGGTGTAGAGTTTGAGGATTCACTTGTATTTAAGGTAGATTGGATCGTAAAGATCGTTTCGCTACGAACTGTTGATGAGAAGCTAATTAATCAAACAAGTTTTGGAATGGGCGGTGATGTAGGTGTGGAAATTGCTTTTAGAAGCATATCTATGATTGAGAAGAAGGCAATTATTGCACTCGTAATTCAAGACGAGATAAACGTCCCAGTTTCTTTCCTAAAGTTGGACAACATTTGGGTACAGCCAAATGAAACACTTGTGCGTATGTACTGTGCTTTAAATCTTCCAAAATGGGCAGTAGTTGGAACGGCTACTTTGTACGCATCCGTTCTAACGGCTCTACCTAGCCTAGGAGGAGTACCCTATTGCCCAGCAGTGAACACGAGTTTTTACATAGCCCCGAAAGAACCGCTTGATATTAAATTTCACGACGTAGCCGTTGTTAGAGTTGCTTCGGCGCCATCAGCAATCGATATTGGCGAAACTGTGGATCTCAACGTAACAGTTAGAAATGAAGGCACAGAGACTGAGAACTTCGACGTTAATATCTACTTCAATTCAACACTAGTTGAAACACTCTCCGTCGAGTCCCTTACACCCTACACTCAAACGCGACTAAATCTTAGGTGGAACACCTCTGCTCTGACTCCAGGCAATTACATAATAAGCGCGTCCATCCCATTGCTTTCAAATGAAACTGAGATCGAGGACAATACTTACATTGACGGAATCATAAGGGTTGAAATGCCAGAAGTAATAGTGAACCATGATGTGGCGATTGTTGGGATTATTGCTTCGCCTTCGGTCGTTAATGCGGGCTCAGCAGTTTTTGTTAACGTTACAGTTAAGAACAAAGGCAACCAAATCGAAACTTTCAATCTAAGCACATATTACAATTTTACTAACCTTATCAAAACGCTAACAATAGACTCTCTCTTACCAGACCGCGAGAGAGATGTGACGTTTGTTTGGGATACTTTGGGTGTTTCATCTGGTGTCTACGTTGTTAGCGGTTTTGCGCATCCTGTGGTTGGGGAGGAAGAGGTTTCTGATAACTTTTTGGTGGGTGGTAACGTGACTGTTTTGCCGCCTTTGGTTGAGGTTTTGCATGATGTGTCTGTTGTTAACGTTACGGTTTCTCCTTCTGTAGTCAGGGTTGGAGAAGAGGTTGTTGTTGTGGTTGTTGTTAAGAATAATGGCACTGAGGTTGAGACTTTTAATGTTACCGCGTATTTTGATGGTGACGTGATTTCATCTTTTCTGGTTGTGTCTTTGGTTCCAGAAGGTGAGTTGGATGTGACGTTTGTTTGGGATACTTTGGGTGTTTCATCTGGTGTCTACGTTGTTAAAGCATGGGCAACTCCTGTGAACGGTGAAACAAACATCGAGGACAACACTTTACTGGATGGCACTGTTGAAATCACCTCAGGAATCTCTCCAATGCTTATCCCAAATTGGCTAATCTACCTAATAGGCTTCATATTAGTTCTTCTTATCCTACTTCTGATCATTGCGTTGCTCCATAGAAGAAAAAGACAAAAAGAGTCACGGGAATCATTCAACAGAGCTTGGAAAGCTTGGTACAAGTGCTCGTCTATCTAGCGCGCGCAACCTTTTCAACGTGGTTCTCGCCAGCGGAAGATATGGAACAGAATACTGACACAGGAGTCTTTCCTTAACTTGGGACAGAAGATTACTCCAGAACCTTTAAATCAAGAAAAAGCCATCTTTCTTCTAAGAGAAGGGAGAACAAATTGAGAAAGAAAATTGTCCCCACCACATTGTTAACGATGCTGGTGCTAACACTAATCTTTAACTCCAACATAGTCTTCTCACAAGAAACACCTCTAGTTTACGTTGATCCCCCCACAGTCACAGGCTTACTTCCATCGCAGGATTTTACCATAACAGTAAAGGTTGCAAACGTTACGGGTCTCTTCGGCTTTGACATTCAGTTACGTTGGGATCCAGCAATCTTAGACTACGTTAGCCACACCGCGAAAATGCCAGTTGAAACCTATCCCGAAGGCGTTCTCCATGAACCAATAATGCAACTAAAAAACGAAGTCAACGCGACAGCTGGAATATACTGGCTAGCCGCCAGTTCCATGTTTCCAGCCCCATCCTTCAACGGGACTGGAACATTCTTCGAAATGACCTTCCATGTCAAAGCCACAGGCCAATGCTTGATAGAAATCTACTCCAGCGACCTTGCTAGCAAGACTGGACCCATCACTCATAACGTCGAGCATGGTTTCTTCTCCAACTATGTCGCAACTCCCGCTGAAATATACGTAGACCCAAACAAAATCATAGACATTGACTTAACTCCCAGCAAAAACTTCACTGTTGACGTAAATCTCGATGGAGTTGTTGACCTTGAAGCACTCGAGTTCTGGTTAAGGTACAACACTACGATATTAGATGTGGCGAACGTTACCGCGAATCCGATATTCACATCTCCAGTTACAATAGAGATATTTGAAACAGAAGGTCGAATGCGCGTTGCAGCTTTTGCCTCCCCATCCATAACTGGTGACCTTACAATAGCAACAATCACCTTCCACATAGCTGACACTGGTGAAAGCGCGCTCGATCTATACAACATCACCCTAGTCGACGATTGGGGAGATGCCATTCCATACAACGAACCCGTAGATGGCTACTTCAGCAACGTGTTGAAAGCTAAACTTTTTGTTGACCCCCCTGAGTTAATTGACCCAACATTGACACCAGGCTCTGAGTTCAGCATCGACATACAGATAGACGACGTCTTCGATCTTTACGTCTACGCATTTCACCTCTCCTATGACACCGATGTGTTAACTTGCTTAGGCGCCATAATATTCCCCCCCACGAACGACACTCATTTCACAACTGAAATCTCGCTTGACGATCAAGCTGGTAATATAGCCATCAACGTCACTTACTATTCCCCTGCTGAACCGATTACAATACTATCCAACACTACGATGGTGACTATTTACTTCCAAGTTCAAAGTTATGGCTGCACCATCTTAGACCTCCACGACACTGTACTCACCGACCAATATGGAGGTTCGATACTGCACGATGTCGGAGACGGGTTCTTCTGCACTCTCATTGCAGACGTTGCAATTGTTGATGTAGAACCATCCAAAAACCTAGTATACCCTGGACGAGATGTGGATGTTACCGTTATTGCCGCGAACTTGGGAGACACAACAGAAACATTCAATGTGACAGCCTACTATGACAGCAACGTTATTGGAGTACAAACAGTTTTCAATTTGCCAGCAGGCCAAAACACTACCTTGGTTTTCGTATGGAACACAACAGGTCTAGCGCCGTGCAGCAACTATACAATAAGCGCCGAAGCCAGCCCGGTACCCTACGAGCTTAATTTGACAAATAACATTTACGTCAATGGTTTCGTGAAGTTCAAAATCCTCGGCGACGTAAACGGCGATGGAACAGTCGACATTTTCGATATAGTCCTTGCAGCGGATGTTTACGGTTCACATGAAGGTGACCCTGACTGGAATCCTGAAGCAGACGTAGCACCACTCTACGGCCTTGTCGATATCTACGACTTGGTAACAATAGCTTCAAACTATGGACAGAGCTGCTAACGCCCACTCGCAACTGGTAGAAATGCCAGAGAGGCGGGTTTCCCTTTTTCCTTTTTTCTGTTAAAATTGCTCTAGCCGTGAGGATTGGAAAAATGTAATTTATTACCTCAGGCTCGATCCATTATGACTCTAGCTTGTATCTGATCGGCCATGCATATTTCGCTTTATTCACGTTTTTTCTCGTCTTTCAATAAATCCATATAATGCTCTACAGCCCGTTCAACTTCCCACTCAACTTTTCCCACAGGCTCAGGACCTGCTCCCAACCCATGAGTCCCAGATACACGTTTCACCTTTGCAAGCCCATATCTAGCTCTGAACCGCTTATTTTCCATTCGAATTTTATAAATAATCAAAACTATAGGCAATATTGCAAGTGTGAAGGGATGAACAAAAAACACCAGCCACAGCTGAACAATGACATATGCCATATAGAATATTGGCGCCCAGAACCAAAACGTGGTCACAGTGCTTTTCGCTATCCACAAAACTTCACGGAATGAATCCCTGAAGTCATCTGACCTTCCCATGGTTGGCACACCATAAAACAAGATTCTTCCGATATTTAACCTTTGACTCAGATATCCCTACCCCCCCCCACAACCCACAAA
>JAGLZW010000047.1 GCA_023131225.1 Candidatus Bathyarchaeota archaeon
TCCATTGTGCTCATGCCGCTGAGGGCGACGGAAACCTCTGGATGGTTCAACACCCATTGGAGAGCCCACTCAGCAGGAGTTCTACCGCTTCCTTCTTCTCTCCACATATCCTGAATCTCATCGGGTGGGTTGATGGCGAGTCTTCCGCCTGCGATTGGCTCCATTACCACCACTGCTAATCCTTTTGATGCCGCGTACTTCAATCCCTTAGTACCAGCTTGGTACTCGGTGTCCATGTAGTTGTATTGGATCTGACATAATGTCCATTCGTAGCTGTCCACGATATCTTTGAAAGTTGAATATTCATCATGAAAGCTGAACCCAAAATGTCCGATTTTCCCCTCAGCAATCTGCCTATCGCCCCATTCTAAGACATTCAGTTTCTTTAGCTGATGCCACCGCTTCTTTTCGAGACCATGAAGAAGGTAGAAGTCAACGTAGTCCAACTTGAGCTTGTGAAGTTGCTCATCCAGAAACTTGGTCATGTCCTTTTGGGATTTGATGAGCCAAGTCGGCATCTTAGTAGCCACTTTGACTTTCTCTCTATAACCTTCCTGCAAAACCTTTCCCAACAGAATTTCACTGTTACCCTGATGGTAGGGATAGGCTGTATCCACATAGTTGACGCCATGATCTATAGCGTATCTAATCATCTTGATTGCTACAGGTTCATTAATCCTCGCAGCATCTACTTCAAAAGTAGGCAACCTCATGATTCCAAATCCCAAAGCTGAGACTCCCCAATTCAGCTTTCCGAAGCGTCTGTACTTCATAGAAACTCACAAGCTAGGCTGATGGAGTTCAGGTACTAAATCTCCTTAGTTTTCACGATTCAACGCTCTAAATATGTTGCGTGTTGGCAACAGGTCCTCGCTAATCTAGAAGTCCACAAACCTTTTCTGTGTGTCACAACTACATCATGGCTGTTACTGGCTTGCACATAGGCTTCTAACAGTTTCTCATTGAGACTCAGAAATGTGGACCTCCAACATTGATTCACATTCTCTAGTTCATTATATGGTCTTAAAAGCCTATCTTAATTTGTACACATGTAAAAATCACCGCATGCATGCTATTCTTATTCAAGAAAAAAAGGGAATTTGAGAACATCTTTGCAGCTGACTAGAAAGATTATTTTCTGCTTTCTTCTAGGAGAGATGCAGCTAACACAAGTGAGATTACTGCCACGCCCAGTTTGAAATGTGGGAGAGTAAGCAGTGGCTCACCTGCAACCTCAGGTAAACCAGGCACTCCATCAGCCAATATCACAGCAGCCAACACGATGATAATCAATCCCTCGATAATTTTAGTGATTTTAGCGTAGTCCATGTCGCTTCATTTCCAATCACTATATTGAAGTTTTTGCAAGTTCTTTCATCTTTTTTATGCATGTATACAGAAAGATTGCTTTTTATTTCAGGCCTGACTTATGATTGACATCATCAGAACAGGGATCCAAGTGAGAACGCAACCTATCGAGTCGTTGATGAACAGAATAATGAGCCAATATAATAAGCATCCAGAAGGATGGAAAGTTCTCTCAGATCAAAAAGGGAACGTTTTGATTTTTGGTCCAAGAAATGCGTATAGACTTAAGTTGATTCTCCTTAGCCCTGAAGAGTATACAGGTGTTGGGGCGAAGCTAAACAATGTGAAAGAAATGAAAAGGCTCACAAAAGTAGG
Source organism: Candidatus Bathyarchaeota archaeon (assembly GCA_023131225.1). NCBI lineage: Archaea > Thermoproteati > Candidatus Bathyarchaeota > Candidatus Bathyarchaeota archaeon. The sequence continues at coordinate 1,684 of JAGLZW010000047.1, forward strand.
ACCACCATTTGGACTTCGACCACTATCTCATGCAGAAACTATGGAACTGCTCACAAGTAGTCAACAAGGACAAGCCAAAGCAATCTCCAAGCTTCTAGAAGCTAAACCACTTCCTGTTGAAAACATTTTCAAAAAGAAGCCAGCTGCAATCTTGAGTGGCCCAATCATAAGCCACCCAAACCTCAGTGCAATATCAAAAAGCCAAAAAGAATTAGAATCCAAACTAGCTATAGATGCAAATCGTCTTTTCAGGAAAAGGCACCCCGGAAGAGCTTCAATCTACTGCTAAAGAACTATATACATGTCTTGCAGGGTTTTTCTCACGCACTCATTTTAACTTGATAGGATTTCATTATTAAATATACTTACGAAACTTCTGCAAAAACTTATCAGAAAAATTGTGTGTGTGGATGGGATTTGAACCCCACGCTCGCTAAAGAGAAAGAATAAATATATACGATAGAAAATTGCCTTCTGCGATGATCTAGGGTTGGAAACCACGATGAACATTATTGAAACGGAGGACTTACCTAAAATCGCAAAACTTATCAACCATCTCTCCATTGAGTTTACTAGGAGAACCACCATGCCACCAGAGGTTGAACTTCTGCAAGAACTTGATCGCGACAGTAATTGGGTTAGTGAAAACTATGACATTTTACAGAAGTACCAAGGCAAAGTAATTGCAGTACGAGGACAAAAGATCATAGCAATACAAGACAGCATAGAAGAACTCTTGGAAGTACTAGAACAGAAGAAAGAGGATCCAGCACTCTTACTAATAGAAGCTATTCCCCAAAAAGATGTTGCGTTCATCCTTTAAGTCGGTATGGCTTTTGACTATTATTCCTTGCGTAGTTAGAAAATTTTTTGAAGGAAAATCACATATGCGCACGCGCTTTTCAATTCGATAACTTGAATTGGACATTGTTTCCAGTCGTGTTCCCAGCAAACTAAAAGGTCACAAGTACATGCGCAGAAAGAAGATGTTGCCATCTACAGAAAACGAAAATAGAAAAAAGCCAAGATATTACTGAGAATGCATAGGTTTGAAGTAGTATCTTGGCCATTGCGGCCACTCCTCGGATACTGGTTCTTTCTCAAAGCCAACGAGTAAATCCATGCCTACTTCAATCTTATCTAAAGCTATACTTTTTATCATTCCTGGCAGTTGCGCATCATCTTCCAGCTCAACTATCCCAACTGCGTAGGGCGTTGATTGCTGGAATTCTTTGGGCGCGATATGAATCACGGTGTAGGTCCGCAGTTTTCCTTCTTTTTGGAGTTCTTTCCACTTCAAGTCTTTGGAGAAGCATTTTGGGCACATTGGTCTTGGAGGTACCAGCAGTGCTCCACATTTGTTGCATTTGGCGCCCATAAGTTTTCCTTCCTTCACAAATTTGTAGAAACTTTCGATGGTGAAAGGTTCTGGTTCTTCTGTCATTTTTAACCTCTCCTGTAAATGTTTACAACGCCTGTTGCGCCTAAGCCTCCAACGTTGTGGGTTAAGCCTATCTCAGCGCCCTTGACCTGTCTTTTTTCTGCCTGTCCAGTTAATTGTAGATATATTTCATACGCTTGAGCTGCGCCGGTTGCGCCTACGGGATGTCCTTTTGATTTTAGTCCACCGCTTGTGCATACGGCTACTTTGCCGCCGATTTGACTTTGTCCTTCCTCTATGAAGCGTCCGCCTTCTCCTGGTTTACAGAAACCGAGGTCTTCATAAGCCACAACTTCTGCGATGGTAAAGCAGTCGTGTACTTCTGCAACATCTATGTCCGAAGGAGCGACGCCAGCCATTCCGTAAGCCTCTTTTCCTGCAAGCCGGCCAGCCTTGAGAGTTGTAAATTCTTTCCTTTCGTACAGTCCAATAGTGTCACTTGCCTGTCCTGAGCCAATTATGTGGACAGGTGTATCCGTGAATTTTCTGGCAAGTTCTGGCTTGGTTAGAATTAGACAGCTCGCACCGTCAGTTATTAACGAGCAATCATAAAGCTTAAGGGGCCACGCAATAACACGCGAAGACATAGCTTTCTCCAACGTTATTTCTTTTTGCATATGGGCTTTGGGGTTCATAGCGCCGTGATGGTGATTCTTCACTGCCACTAGAGCCATTTGCTCTTCGGTTGTACCATACTTATGCATGTGAGATGTAGCTACCATGGCGAAGAGTCCAGGGAAGGTAAAGCCATTCCACTGTTCGAAGGGGAAATCACATGCCATGGCTAGGTATTCTGTAACGTCTGCGGTTGCTCTGTGGGTCATTTTCTCAACGCCTCCAACCATCACAACGTCTGCGAGACCTGAGAGAACCGCGAAGATTCCGCAACGTATGGCGACGGCTGAGGAGCCGCATGCTCCCTCGGTTCTTACTGCTTGCATGGGTAGTAATCCTACCCAGTCTATGGCAGTTGGTGCTGTGTGACCTTGGTGTTCAAAAGATTCGCCCATCATGCCTATGAACGCTGCTTTGATGTCTTTTTTGGGGTCTAGGTTAGGGCATCTCTCGAACGCTTCGCTGGCGGCTTCGACGAAAAGTTCTCTGCCGTATAGTCCTTCTCGTTTTCCAAATTTTGACAGACCAGCAGAAACTATGGAAACTAATGGTTTTCCAGTCAATGATTTTCCTCCAATTAAGTGAAATATGGATATGGAGATTTTCGGGAGAGCAGATAGTATAGTTCAAACGAATATATAACCTATATTTTTGTCTGTTTAAGCTATACTCTTATCTGCGCTTTCAGAAGATCTGGATGCTGTTCATTGTGGTGAAGTACTCAAAGCTCGTTGCCGCCCATCACTCTTCAAAACACGCTCAGAAACGCAATATTTCTCAGCCAAATGACTAACAATAGCTGAAGGATGAAGCCCGGTACTAACCGTACCCAACATCTCAACCCACCTCTTCAATAGCCTAAGGTTCAAAATATACCCCAATCTTACTCAAATCTGAATAATACACCACAAGCTAAGCTGAGATACCGCGGAAAAAAAAACACCAAAAAATAATCTGCGTTTTAAACAAATAAAACTTTTACGTGATGATGCATGCATAGTTTGGAAATCATCTTTAAGAAATAAACTCCCATGTCAAACCAGCTTTCCAAGAAAGGATCCAGAATGGCCAGACATGCGAAAAATGGGGGAGATGCGGGAGATATCACTACCAACACTTGAATAGGTAACACACACCTACTTTCTTGATCCACACATATTTTAAACCAAAAAATGTAAATTTAACTATAGCACATTCTCAATTATGCGGAAACAACTAGTCACTAAATTATTGATAGAACTGTTAAAGAACTCTAAGGAAAGCGATAGAAGCCTAGCAAAAAAGCTGGGAGTTTCACAACCAACCATAACTCGGACTCGCAACAAAATTGAACGAGAAGGACTCATCAGGAGCTACACCATTATGCCCGATTGGAGAAAACTAGGCTTTGAAATACTCGTTTTAACTTTTGTTAAGATGCATCCAGAAGTCGTGTCTGAAGAACTATTCAAAAAACTACAAAAATATGCGGCAAAGTTTCCAAACGTATTTTTCGCCGCGCGGGGCCAGGGATTAGGCATGACTGGGGTTATAATGTCTCTGCACAAAGATTACAGAGATTACGCTCAGAAAATAGCCAAGTTCCGAGAAGATTGGGCGCAGTATTTAGAGGATATTCAAAGCTTTGTTATGATAACGGATGAGGGTGAAATCAAAGAATTCTCATTCAAAAGCCTAGGCGAAAGTCTCCTATAGTTGCACAGAATACACTGAAAAAATGGGGAAAATGCGAGAGATAACCCGAAAAAAATCCGAAACGAATATCGCTTGTTTACGAATGAATGCAGAAATGGAGTTGTGGCTACCGGCTTTCTCCGTAGTTATCAGCTGCAATTACTACGTTGTGCGCGCAGGACTGTCTTGTTTTGTATCGACCAATACGATTTTGCTGAACCGTATTTATCTGTGTGAAAACATAGCTCTTGGCGGAGTTTCTCGATTAGAGTCGTTCGTTGTTCTAGAGGTTTTTCAGCGATTAGAGAAGCTAACGTTTTAATCTTTTCATTCAAGTCGCTCATGCCAAAGGCTCCAAGAGTCTTTTACAGAGGAAGGATTAGCGGTCTGTAAGTAGAGAAGTATGGAGTCAACATGAGTTTGAGTCCATCTTGACGGAATTTCTCCGTTCAAAATCTGTTTTTTTTAAATTCAATCTTTCGTTAAGGCGTCACATCAGCTAATTTTCTCAAAACTTCATTTCTATATTCCTCAAGATGTCAGGCTGTCCATAGAGTTTTAATCTCCCAGAAATTTCTCTTTCTCTTCTCGTGTCTCTCCTTGGCAATCATGAGGCCTTCTTCCTAGAAGAAGGGGGGGTTAAACAAAAAATAAGAGGGTATGGAGTTTGGCTAAGCGGTTTCCGAGCTTATGGCTTAGCCATAAGCTAGTATGGCAAAGTTTAGACTGTATACTGGTGTTTCTGCTGAACCGCCGTCTTGCGGGAAGCCGTTCAGAGCACCAACGTGTATTGTTCCCATTGGTGGACGAGCCCACTTCACCACGTGTACGGTGAGCACAACTGTTCCATTCATGTACATGCACCAGTCATTCATGTTATCTGTTCCTATTGTGACAACAATGTAATCAAAACCGAATGGTACACCTGACGCGTCAACAACTGTAACAGTGAACGTTATGCTGTTGGGCTCGCCAAATAATACGCTTTGAATCATGTAGCTTCCGTAATGTATCGTGATTTCGATGTTTTCACAGTGCATATACTCTTCTTTGTCCAGCTCAACTTTCCAAATGTTGACTTTGTAGTCGTACTTGAATTCCATGGTGTCGTTGACCACTACGCAGGCAACGTCAACTGTGGCCCAGACCTTCCAT
>JAGLZW010000048.1 GCA_023131225.1 Candidatus Bathyarchaeota archaeon
TAGCGACTGCTTCCTAGCACAATACCTCACCATGCTTCCTCTAGTCTTCGACAACTCTGAGGTGAAGATATACAACGTGTCTAAGCCGTCTTCCCCGCAGCCCAACAGCGAAAATGTACTAGTCATCCCCCTTGACAGATTAATAGACGAACAAAAGCTCTACATGGCTTACATCATCCTCTCACATGGCTTCTACAACTACACAGTCGCCTATGATCTCGATGATAAGGCTCTCGATGGTAGCACCATCATACTGTCATTCGACCCCCCCGAAGAGAACGTTCTTGTTAGCATTTTTCAAGACAAGTTTAACGAAACCCTTGAATCATGGGACATTTCAAAAGGAAGCTGGCGGATCGAAGATGGAAAACTACTAGGCAGCGAAAGCGGAAAATACGACGAGGGAGTAATCCTCTCGTCAACATTCGCTGAAAACTTCACAGCAACATTTAAAGTTAAACCATTGAGTGGAAATGCCACTGTGCAAAATTACGTTAGCCTTGTTTACTCATGGGTAGACTCGGAGAACTACCGAATTGCAGATGTCATGTTCAGTCAAGACGGCTATATTTACGTTCACTTCAGAACCATCGTTGACGGAGTCGAGAAGGTACTGCCAAACTGGCCTGGAATTAAAACTGATTTAGAGTGGGACTTTGGCAACGAATATAACATAACTGTAACTGTTAACGGCGCCTTAAACGAAATATTCATCAATGGCATAACGTTCCTTTCGTCAAATTTAGAAAGCATTAGTGGAAAAATCGGGCTACGCTACCTTAGATTCTTTGCAGTATCATTCGACGACTTCTCCGTTGCCCATACCACACAGGTTAGCTTAAGACCCGTTAAAGATTATTTAGATCATCTACGCTCAGGCGGACAAGTCATAGTGCTGAACACAAACGGACATGGCTATTTTGCTGACGATTTATTCTCTATTTCAAACTCAACAGTAAACGCCCAAAGAATAGAGGGCAAAAACCTGAAGGTAGACCTGCCCTGTGAAGTACCTGTACAGGTACTAACATCTAAAAATACTAGTACAACAACTCTAAGCCATTATATAGCATCACTGTACGAAACTCCATTCATTTCACATCAGAATTACGGCAGCGGAGAACTCTTCTACGTGAACATATACCCTATTATCAAAACTATGCATGAAAATAACTGCCAACCAGCCTTCTATGAGATACTAGGAAAACTCCTAGACGACTTGAATCTAACAAAACTGAATCCAGATGCTATGCTAAGCTTCGACGGGTACGTGAAAGAGATATACATAAGTAATGATGTAAGAATCGAAACAAGTTCATTGTTGTTCCCGCTAAAACTTGAACTCAAACAAGTCGACGTCGAAGCGGAAGACGGTTCCCACATTTTTCATAACGTAACCAGCATCACAATCACTGAATATTCAAACGCTATTATTGAGGCTGATAGCGTTATCATAAAAGACGGTGAAGGATTCTATGCAGTTTTGCAAATCAACTCTACCTTCACAGTCAAACCTTCCATAGGATCACTGAATCTTAAAATCACTACAAAGAATGAGGAAATTAATCTAAACCATGTAAACCAATTTTCGATCACACCAAGCGACTCAGCTCAACTTCTAGCCCGAACACCAACTTTAAACGCCTCACAAGTCACCTTCGTTGAATTCTATCCGTTTGGCTCCTTGCAATGGAGAACGAGAACTTATGGCCAAAACCTAAATGTAACTGGATCAACGCAATTTTCTGTGACACTTTCTGACAGCTACAGCGCTCTAAAGAATGTGAAACTTGGCGCCTCCTTCCAGCGTGACCCACCAATAGTAACGTTTGATGTCTTTTCCACTTTTCCCACAGCCATATTTTGGACTCTACTCCTATTACCCATCTTTGCAAGCATATTTTTTGTCTTTAAGGTCAGAGAATCAAATCAAGATATTCACCTTAAAAGACGAGAAAACAAGCAAAACAACAATCCCTCAAATCACCATGTATAATCAGAATATTTGCGCACTCTGTAGAAGTGAAAGACATAGACAGGAGCGCCGGGCTCAAACTACAGCATTCTACTTAGATCCTGGGGCAAGAGATATTGTGCTTGATGTAGGATGCAGTGAGGGGTTTGTTTCAAGTTATCTATTAGAAGCCAACTTCGTGGTGGGCATGGACACATCAATCGAGTCTCTCTTAATAGCCAAGCAGAAAACAAAGCATTCGAACATTGACTTTATTCGCGCTGATGCCGCTGATTTACCGTTTAGAGAATGCTCGTTTAACAAGGCAGCTATGCTTGAATTGTTGGAGCACCTGCCTGAAGAAGCACAGAGAAAGATATGCCTGGAAGTTGACAGAATCTTAAAAAGGAAAGGTGTTATCGTACTTTCAGTTCCCTATAAAGAGCAAATCACCTACATACGCTGCGTTCATTGCGGAAAGCTAACGCCTTTATGGGGGCATCTCTGCTCTATGGATGAAGAGAAGGTAACCAATCTTCTGTCAAGCCATTACACTCTTATTGCTAGTTGCCACCTTCCCAACGTAGGCTTAATATCTTTAGCAAGCGTCTTTGAATGTCTTCCGCTTAGACTCTGGTTCCCATTAAATAACTTACTCGGAAAGTTCCGCAAAGGATACTGGATTATACTCAAATACAGAAAGGAAAAAAATAACCCGTAGCAGCTAATTTAGGAAGAATTGTAAAACAATGCTATATGTAAATAAAGGTATAATTGACAGAAAATTGCTTGAAAAAATCCAACAAAGAAACATGTGCATTGCTGTGTTTGGCTCTGGTTATGTTGGTTTGCCTACTGCTGCTTTGTTTGCTGATGTTGGCTTCAATGTGATTGCTGTAGACATCAAATCCAAAGTTGTTGAAGCCTTGAAAAGAGGAGTCAGCCTCATTAACGAGCCTGGTCTGAAAGAGCTTGTATCACGTAATGTTAAAGCTCGTAGACTCAACGCTATATTATACTCTGCTGAAACTCTTAATCAAGCAGACACCGCTATTATTTCGGTTCAGACTCCAATAGACGAAAACAGAAAGCCAAACCTGTCTTTTCTGACGAAAGCCTTAGAAAACGTAGGAAAAATTTTGAAGAAAAGAATGCTTGTAATCATAAGCAGCACAGTGCCACCGGGAACTATGCAAAAAAAGGTTAAGCCAAAACTAGAATCTTTAAGTGGCTTAGACGCTGACACTGAATTTTATCTGGCTTATGTACCAGAAAGAATTGCACCCGGAAAAGCCCTTAAGGAATTTATTGAAAGCCCAAGATTGGTAGGAGGTATCGGACCAAACAGCACCAAAATAGCCGCCGAACTGTTTAGGACAGTTTGCAAAAAAATAGTAGAAACGGATGCTGCAAATGCAGAAGTTGCTAAGCTCGCTGAGAATACATATAGAGATGTTAACATCGCCTTTGCAAACCAGCTTGCACTGATATCTGAGCAACTAGGAGTGGACGTCATAAGAGTGATTGAACTCGCCAACACACATCCGAGAGTGAACATACACTTTCCGGGACCAGGCGTAGGAGGACCATGCCTGCCAAAGGACCCCTACTTTCTACTTCATCAATTCTCACAAACAGATCATAACCTCATAAAGATGGCTCGGCTAATCAATGATTACATGCATGAACACATTCTGAAATTGATTGTTCAGGCTTTGAAAAGTTCATGTAGAGATGTTAAGGGCAGCAAAGTAGCCGTTCTAGGCACAGCTTACAAAGGTGACGTTAGTGATTCTAGGCTCAGCCCCGCAGAACCAATTATCTGTGAACTGATGCGTCTTGGCGCCGAAGTAACAGTCTATGACCCTAACTGCCCTGAAAACTTTGGAGCGAAGCGAGCAAACTCTTTGAATGAAGCAATCAAAAATGCTGACTGCGTAACTATAATAACCGACCATACAGCATTTAAAAATCTAAATCTTCAAGAAATCAAAGCTTCAATGAATAGCAAACCAATAATTATTGACGGAAGAAGGATAGTGCATCCTCATGAAGCTCAAAATATAGGCTTCACTTACTACGGTATAGGATTTGGGCAACAAGTAACTAGAAAGTAGTCAAGGATTCACTCGTTCACGAGCGTTCTTAATAGATGGGGCATCCTCAGTAGGTTGCATTTCGAAAGAATGCACGCACGCACCAATTATGGGAGGTTTATTACAGTTTTGCTGGATGACCGCTTTCGAATAAATATGTAGGTTGCCAGCGTGCCAAGCAACAACACGGAAATTACCACCGGTGCCGGTTCTGGAACTACGTTCAAGAATCCAGGATTCTGTGCGAACACGTCGTCGAAACTAGCTTTGCATCGACCTGTCCACATCAAAATGCCTCCTGCGTTCCCAAATGTGGCATCTGCAGTTTCAATCTGTAAAGCGCCATCTACATAAATCTTGAAAGCATCACCTGCCACCTCTGCCTTCAACTTGTAAGAGGTACCCAATTCCCCCACAAATCCGAGATCTACAACAACAAGATAGTTGAACTTAGCTCTTAGCTCAAGCTTGAGATTTGAGTTAGGCTCCCCATTTCCGTCAGCAGTCTGTTTAAGAACTATCCAATAGAAAGTATCCTCGTCTACATATCGGACTGCAAACCCAACATATGCCCATCCATTAGGGTCTAACTCCAAAAACGTAACATTAGCTTCCACACTAAAGTCTTGAGCATTAAATCCGTTTATCGCTATTTGTCCACGCTCATAACTCCCGTCGACAACGCTTTGTAAAAGCTCTTTGTCCAATATTTCCCAATCCCCGCTTATCACCGTCCAACCTGATCCAGGCAAACCATTTGGTCTGTTGAAGTTGTCAGCGAACATAAATGCAGCCTTTACGGGAAATATGAAAGTGAATGCTAAAACTATGAATAATGCTAAACCTATTATCTTCCCTACATGTATCATTTTCGCCACATCAACATTTACAACACAAGCCAAATTTATATACTTTCATGCTGAGTCAGTATAGAACATTATTATGAGAGTTCTATAATCGCATACGCGGCTTCGGAAAGTATACCTGTGAAAAAGGAAACCTAACTAGGATCAACACACTGCTTCCTTAATGGTAATCTACTATCATAATCGTCGAACGCTTGCATATTGCAAAACGTCTTCCCAAAGCACTGTGCTTATCACCCTCCACTTCAACCATTCCCTATAGCATTTTTCCATCGAGTTCAAAAAAGAAGTAACCATTATTCTCAACAGTCCAAATCTTGGTTAGGGATTGCCTGCAACAACTGTTTCTTAAGTACACAAAAATCGGGAGGGGGGGGGGGTCGGTCGGTCTGTGTACACGCCCCACAATGGAGATATCTCCCGCAACTTCCCATTTTTCCTGAATTTCACCGTCACTCTTGGTGAAGCGCGCGCGAAACAGAAATTTGTTCTAGAAGACAATTTCACAAAGTCCTTAAGTTCCATTCAACAACTCTACCCTACCCACACAAAAGGAGAAAGAAGTGTCTGAGGCGTCAAGCCAATGAAGACTTTATCATCAGGAGTGTAAGTTCATGTTGTTCCTCCTAATCTGCCGAAGAGAAGGAGAAAACACAAACAGAAAGTCATGAACTTACACCCAAGATGAATTCTACCTAACTCAAGCAAAAAAGGAATATAGTAAGATTCTTCTATGATGTTATATAGCGAAGTACATTCTTATGTACGTCGCGCGCGCAATACTTGTCTTACTGAAAACTCAGTTTTTATGGCTTCTGGAAGAAACTTCAATCTAGAGTAAATCGGTTTTACTTCCACATTACCTGTAACTTTGCTATTCCTTCTTTTCCATGCGCCCGCGCGTGAGTTTTTAGAAAAACAGAAAAGCTATCTCTCTATCATTGTTCAAACACTTGTTATCTAACTTTTTTGTTTTTCATAAACGACATCTCTGTCTGGTGCAAACGCCATGCCCATTTCATGACTAGAGAAATGCCTTATATCTTTAGGCAGTACCACTGTACCAAAGTTCCATGGGA
>JAGLZW010000049.1 GCA_023131225.1 Candidatus Bathyarchaeota archaeon
CCAATATTCTCATATAGTGTCTCTTCGGAGTTCTCTAAGAGACACTATATGAGAATATTGGGGAGTAATTTTCTTCCAGAACTTTCGCAAAATACTCATTCAGTTGTTGCGGTTCCTTAAGGGTGTCTGGGTTGATTTTTGGAAAATCCTTGTATGATGATAGAACTCTATAGAAGATAATCTGATCAAGAAGAAGATACGCAGCTGCGTTTCTTGCAGCATCAAGCTTTTCTTTGCCTCGGACATCACCTCCCATTATGTTCGCGAAAAGTCTTAGATGCTGAGATGGAGCTCCAAGCTCCGCTGTCAAAAGATCAACACACTGTTTCATTAAAGGAAGAATTTCTTCTAGGTCAGGTTCTTTGATTTTCCTCTCATGGATATGTTCTTTGAACCATTGAGGTATCTCTTTCAGAGAAAGTCGTCTCACGTCCGTCGGTGCAGCTTTTTTTAGAAAAGCTACTTTATACTTATACTTACCCAGGATTACTTGAGGTGGTACTTTCCTCAATCTAAGTTGTGTTGCTTCCTTGGCAAGTTTGTTTGGATATAGGATAACAAAACTTCCACTTGCATCCAAAGCGTTTGAATAATCGTGCGCTTGAGCAAATCCTTGCAGAGCCGTCTTTTCCCATTCAGCCTCGCCATAGAAAATCCCATAATTGGCTATTACAAGATCAGGTTCACCTCTCTTACCATTTGGAAGAGTAATACTCCTTTTCAAATCGACATTAAATCCTTCAGCTCTGAGAAATTCTACAAAATATGAAGTGATTGTGTCTTCAACAACTTGGAACATGATGATATCTCTCCAAGACTAGAATTCATCATCTGTTGTTTGTAAGATAATCAGGGTGTTAAAAAACTTGCTATTTTACATTACTCCTCTATTGTAGAATAAATGTTGTTCTAATGAATAAAGCGAACAAGAGATACTAGAAAATCTAGACTATATAGAGAGTGAGCGCTTACTAATGCGTTCGTTCCTTCATTCTGTATGTATTTTTTCTCTTAAACCTGCTTTTTCCTTGCGTAGACGCTCTTTAGTCTCTTCTATCAGCTCCCTCTTAGCTTCTGCCTCTATCTCCTCTTCCCTCTTCTTAAGTTCAAGGAAATCATTCCAAGCACCTTCAGTTGCCCTAGTGCATTCATGGATAGTTGCTTTTGATCTTCCAAAAATCTCTGACAATTCTTCCATGCTTATCGGACTGACATCGCCATATTCTTTCTTTAACATTCGGCTTAAGCGATAGTAAAATCCGATTAGATATTTCAGTGTGGGAGAAACCTTGCGTTTACACATTGAAGCTGGATAATTTGCTAGAAAATGTAAGAAAATGTCGTAAAATTCATCTCTATGATGTGATTCTGTAAAGGCCTTTACTTTGTCAATGATTTCTTGAGTAGTCAAACTTGACAAGTCCTCTTTTGAAGTAAGATGTTCAAGGTTTACTAGGATATCTCCAACGTTTATGTTGTGGATTCCTTGGAGGATATTTTGACCAACTCGTTTTGTTGCTTCTCTTCTATCCATTCCCGTCATTTTCTTATGCTGCATTTCATCATACTCTCGTTCAATCGCTTCTTCAACAACTTTGCTTCTATATTTATGCTGTTCACCAGATAACATCTTAAGTTTCTTTAAAACCTCAACATTTAAGCTGTGCTTAACTGGAAAATGTCCACCTTCTTCTTTCGGTCTTCCACCTAAAGCCATAGTTTTATGCCCACGATTCTTTATCTACATCGTTCGCTTTTAGTGTTCCCACAATAACACAGGGGAATCACAATGGAAGAGAAACTTGTTCACATGACTGTCAGAGTCCCCAAAGCTCTAAAGGACCTAATAAAACAACACGTTGAACTCGACACACACATCAATGAATCAGAATTTGTCAGAGATGCCCTCAGAGAGAAAATTCAACGAGAATGCCCAGAACTCTACAAAAAGCAATTCGAGCAACCCAACAATGACAACAGTAGATAAGACATCTCCTTCTCCCTCTTCTAAAAGCGTATTACGTAATACACACAGTAGCAGAAGAAGCAGAGCCTTAACTACTGTTAGTTTTAGGTTGCCTTTTTGGGTTCATGTCTTGTTAAAAGAGAATGTTCTTAATGTTAGTGGTTTTTTACGTAGTGTCGTTTACTCCTCATTAGAGGAGTTGCCAGTTTATCTAGAGTTTGAAGAGGTTAAGCTGGAAGTTGAGGTTACTCGTTTAACTGAGGAGTTGGAGAAGGTTCACCGTTGGCAGAAGCTGCTTTTGAAGCATGGTAGTTATGCCGAGGCTTATTTGGAGGAATTGAAAGGTGGATTAGTTAGAGATCGTAAGCCTTTCTATCTTCCTAGGCCTCCTCCTTCTGTTAAGCCTGAAGAGTTGGTCACGGTTTCGGATATTGTGAAGTATCGTGAGAAGCTGGCTAAGAGGCTTGTTGGGTTGTTGAATCGTCTTATGGAGTTGAAGTTGTCAAAGCCACGTGACGCACAAAACAAGAAAGAGGTGAGAAAACATGAATGAGAAAAAAACTAAAGATTTCAGCTGTCCTAGTTGCGGAGTATCTTTAAACGTATTAATTAGCAGAGAAGCCTATAAAGAGAAGTCAACTGCTGAAATTCCAAGAACCGCAGAAGCAGTTAGAAAAGCCTTGCCATCAGATGTTATTCCAGATTTGACAATCGTAGAGAAAGAGTCAACATACAATATAGTGCCAAAGAAGTTCCTTGGAAAAGAGAACTACTGGAAGGTAATGCAGGTTGTTAAGAACTTGCATGGAGAATGGGTTAGTCAGGGAAAGACTAGCTATTGGTGGGTGCCAAAAAGCTGATTAGAACATCAGCTTTTAAGCTTTATTCTTCCTAGCCAATAGTTTTTCTATGAATTTGGGAAACTCGACTTTTACGTCTGCATCAGCATGGACTGAATATATTCTCAGTCCTCCGTTGTCAAATTTAGCGGTTCTGTTTACAGAAATTGGAGACATTCTCACTTTCATTATAACCCCGTTCTCCATTTTATATACATTCCAGGTTTCCTTCAGAGTCTCGAAATCCATATCCTTCTTCTCGACGAATTGTTCAAGTTCTTTGGGAGAATATGCTTTTGAATCCGGTTGCCCTCTGAATCTTGCTAGCGGTTCTACTGCAAACAAGTTTCTTGCTCGGAATCCCAACCCTGGGTCTGGTCGTTGTCCTTTCTTTATCTTTTTTGCTAATTCCTGAAGTTTTGTATTAAACCATACACTTGTTAGAACGAATTTTGCTCTAAGTATAGTACTATCTTCTAATTCGTAGAGATTCCAATCCTCACGTTCTACGTCAAATTTCATGAAAAGTGTAGTCTTGTCTGGTATCCGTTTAACTTCAAATTCAGAAGGCTTGTAACTGGGTGTCAAAGTCTTAAACATCCATTAAGTTTCATTTATTTGTGAGGACAAGGGTGTTATAATTCGCTTTTTTGATGTTGTTGTAGTATTCTCATTTGCAGTAGAAGCTTGGATTTTAACTTTAATCTCCCTATCTTTTATTTCAGAAACTCTCTGTATAATTTCTGCTACTTCGGAAGAAGGCACTTCTGCTTTTATCATCGTTATCACAGAAACTTTTGCTGTAGTTTCATCATTTAGTTTCTCTACCACATCTGAACTTGCAGACGATTGTAACTCTGTTTGGAGGATTGAAGTAGGCACGAAACCTTCCGTCTTTCTTGCTTCAAAGAATGAAATCTGATCAGCAAGTTCGATTAATCGCTTGGATATCGTACTTTTTCGATTCATTTTATAGAACTTAATCAGTCCAGCACTTTTTGTCATCGTAATTAAGTTAAACCTTTCAAGTGTTGGCCAAACTTGATAAAGAGTCCTTCGACTAATTCCCGTTTCTTTAATCACATCGGTTTTAGTATACTCAAATTCAGGGTACATCGTGAAGAAGTCAAGAATCTTAACTACAGCATGAGATCGAAACAGATCCTCCAATTGGGCCATTTTGTTACCTCCTTTGTTCTAATAGGTAGCAAATCAATATAAATGTTTCTTTAGAAAACACTTATATGAAGTATAGTATACACTACTATACTATGTGGAAACACTGAAGTTGAAAAGTTTTGGTCAGTGAGAAGCAGATAAGAGTGACTCTACTAAGAAAGATGCTCAGACACGGGTTCATAGGAGCCAAACACACATTGTTTACCAACCTACCAAAAGGCTTCCCAAAAAGCGAGCATCATAATGTGCTGGACGTTGCAGAGACCATGAGGAAAGACGGATATTTTATTTCACGAAAAAAGCAGGATGGCCTTCATGTCTCACTGAACCCAAGAATACTATCAGACGTATTTAGAGAGGTGGAAAACGATCAGTGATTCCAAATGGAAATATTCATTATATTTCCATTATTCAATAATAGTTGAGGTTGAAGTTTGTGGTAAAAAGCAATATTGATCTTCAGAGGGAAGGTTTGGAAACCGCAGGTGTCCAACCGGGTTCAAATCCCGCCCGGTCCACAAGTTAAACTAAGCACATTCATATTCTGATGCAGAACTTCGCCTATTTCAGCTATTGATTCACATTTCATAAGATTTTTGTTGCATCCGCGCATCCAATAATGCTGTGGGGTATACAAACTGGGAAAGGCAGCGTTGACGGCTCCAATGTATATTTCCGTTGCGTGGAGCTTGATTATCAGCTACCAGCTATTTACTCAAACCGCAGTCTATTCCATCATTTACTTTCTAAACAACTTGTTGCCTTCAACAGCTGAGTTTCTAATTCTCCGCATCGACATGGTTGTTTTTATACATACTTTCGCGTGGATTTTCGTCCTGTCGTCAGTAATACCTTCAATGATTCTTGGAAAGGCGAGAAGCGTTTTGCTTCAGTTCTTTCTATGCTTAACTATAACGTTTGTAGCTGTATCGGTTGAAGACATTTTAGCACTTATGATTGGGACAGCGCCAATAGCTAAAATACAAATTATGTCCGTATGGTTCCAAAACCCTCTGATAGCTGGGACTTACTTATCTGCACCTTATCTTTCTATGCTTTACCTTGACATACATTCAAGAAGGAAGAGTGCGAAAGAAGAAGAACCTGAGGAGACGGAGGCTATTATATATGAAGAGGTTATTCCAGCAGAACAAGAAGTAAGCGACACTGCAATAACCCAAGAAACAAACGACGTAAATCAAGTTTGCCAACGTGAGAGCAAAGGAAGAATGAACTTTCTTTACGGGGCTTCAGCAGCATGTTTTCTTCTCGCATTTGTCACTTTTTGGTTAGGTGACTCCATCTCCAGCACTATCTTAGCCATGTCGCACAAGCTTGTCTACATTGCAGCGTTCATATCCTTAGGGGCAATACTGCTTAGCTTAGGACGCTATTCAACAAACACAAACGAACAAGCATGTCCTCATTAACCACTTATTTAAGGAGACGTTTTCATATTAATTCGCTGTGGGAACCATGCAAGCTAACGTCATAACTAGCCGAGAAATGCGTGCTCTCGAAATGAACGCTGAATATTACGGCGTCTCCCGTTTACAACTCATGGAAAACGCTGGTCGCAGCGTTGCCTCTGAAGTCTCCACTCGATTCCAGCCTAAAAAGACACGTGTCGCAATCTTCTGCGGCTTAGGTGGAAATGGCGGTGACGGATTTGTAGCAGCCCGCCACCTCCTTTCTCTAGCGTATCAGGTGGAAGTCATAGTTGCAGGTAAGACCGTCGATATTAGGCATGAAGCGGCGGTGAAGAACTGGTCGGCTCTACAATCTTTGAAGAACTCTGTAAGAGTGCATGAAGTCACCGATTCATCTCAAGTTCCTGACATCAAGGCGGATGTTGTTGTTGACGCGTTATTAGGCATCGGATTAAAAGGAGCCCCGCGACAACCAGTTTTGCAGCTGATTAGGGCGATAAATGGAATGCAAGCTTTTTGCTTGGCTGTTGATACTCCAACTGGTCTGGATTCAGATTCTGGCGAAGTGTTAGGTGAGGTTGCTGAAGCCGATTTGACAGTCACATTTCATAAAGCAAAGCCAGGTTTGCTAAAAGCAAAGGAGTATGTAGGTGAACTGCTGGTACAAAATATTGGGCTGCCCGAAATTTTTGAAACCTTCGCAGGACCGGGCGACGTCGCCCTAACTGTCAAACAGCGCCCTGCTGAATCGCACAAAGGAGATTTTGGCAAGCTACTAGTTGTAGGCGGAAGCGAAGCTTATTCGGGTGCCCCTGCTCTTGTTGCTCTCGCGGCTCTCCGCACCGGTGTGGATTTGGCTTATGTTGCTGCTCCTGAAAAGACAGCTTACGCAATTTCCTCAATGACGCCAAATTTAATAACAATCAAACTTGAAGGCGTCCACCTTGGCTCAGATAATGTTTCGCAAATCAAGCAGTATCTGGGAAGGGTAACGGCAGTGGTTATAGGTCCGGGTCTTGAGCTTCATACAGAAACTAAGAGGGCTGTTAAAGAGATTGTGACCGCTGCAGAAGAGACAAAAACACCATTGCTGCTAGACGCTGATGGACTGAAAGCTTTTGCAGAATTCAAGCGCCCACTGCAGGTTCCGCTGGTTTTGACGCCTCACGCTGAAGAATACTCCATCTTAACTGGCAAAGGATTGCCATCCAGCCTTGAAGAAAAAGCTGAAAAGGTGAGGAAAACAGCTGCGAAACTTAACGCTGTGATTTTGTTGAAGGGGCACACTGACGTAATTTCTGATGGCAGAAAGGTGAAGTTGAACTTTTCAGGCAATCCAGGTATGACTGTAGGCGGGACGGGTGACGTGCTTTCTGGAGTTGTTGGCGCGTTTCTGGCCCAGCAGGCTGACCCGTTTGAGGCTGCGGTGGCTGGTGCTTTCATTAATGGTGCTGCCGGCGACTTTGTAAAAAGCGAAAAGGGCTGTCATATGGTGGCTACGGACTTGCTGGATTGGATTCCAAAGGTTATAGATGACCCAATGTCGCATTTGAAGGTGCGAAAGAGTGCACCCTAAAAACGTCCAAATCGTTGTCTACCACGCTAGGCAGTGTGATCCGCGAAAATGTTCAGCGCTCAAGCTGAAACGTCATAATCTTGTTTGGGTTGTCCATCAGACACGAGAGTTGCCCAGAGGCGTGGTGATTCTGAACCCGTTTGCCGAGAGGGCGTTTTCGCCCAGTGATCGTGAACGAATTGAGAAGAGGGGTCTTGTGGCTTTGGATTTGAGCTGGAAACATGCTGATGACGTGAAACGGCTTCTTAATTTGCGAGGGGTGTCACGTTGTCTGCCATATTTAATCGCCGCAAATCCAATTAATTATGGGAAACCGACTAAGCTTAGTACTGTTGAGGCGTTGGCTGCGGCACTTATTATTGCAGGCTTTAATAGGGAGGGGGAGAAGATGCTTTCGGTTTTCAAGTGGGGGCACACGTTTCTCAGTCTTAATGAGGAGTTGTTAGAGGTTTATGTGCAGGCTCGTGATAGTGGCGAGGTTGTTGAGCTGCAGAAACAGTTTATGGATTAGCGGGCTGGTGTGCTGGTCGTTCCCAACCTCAAGAGGCTGGTTTCCTTAGTTCTAAACCAGCTCCAGAGTTTTTGTGACTGTAGAACTCCTACCAGGCTAGGGCAACCCCGCAAAGGTAACCCTATTTCATTTTTTGCGGTTTTCGCCTGCTATGGAGATGTCTCCTGCAAACTCCCCATTTTTCTCTCTTCACTGTAGCACGCATCCAAGCGTTGGCTTAAAAGCCAGAGAGCTAGGTGAAACTACGCCACAAAGACTCTAACCACAACACAGATATGCATATTTTGAGGGAATATGGACCAGACGGTATTCATAAGGAGAAAACAGGATGTCACTCGACCTTGCAGTGAAAGCTTTAGAGGAAGCGGTTAAAGCAGGGGCATCATACGCCGACGTCAGGATCGGAGAGATTTTGGACGAGACTTTAACTGTGAAAAACGGTGTTCCAGAAGATACTAATTTGTCACAGACGAGAGGCTTCGGAATACGTGTTGTTATAAAAGGTGCTTGGGGATTCGCAGCATCAATAGATTTGACAAAGAAAGAAGTTGCAGAAGTGGCTCGTAAAGCTGTTGCAATTGCAAAAGCCAGTGCGAAAGTTAAGAAGAAAGCTATATCATTGAATAGAGCCGCAGGCAAAAAAGGCAAGTATTCAACACCAATGAAGAAAAACCCGTTCAATATTCCTTTAGAAGAAAAAATGGAAATTTTGACGGACGCAGAACGTACAGCTGCAAAACAGTCACCTTTGATCAAAGTGTCATACGCCTTCTTCAGGTCGAAACAAGAGAAAAAAATGTTCATGAGCACAGAAGGTGCCGAAATTCGTCAACAGATAAACTGGTGCGGCGGAGGCATTATGAGTGTAGCAATCAAAAATGGCGATGTACAACGTCGTTCTTATCCGAGTTCGTTCCGTGGCAACTTCGCAACAAGTGGATACGAATTCTTCAAATCTTTGAACCTAACTAAATACGCAAAACAAGTTGCAAAAGAAGCCGTCCAGTTACTTAAAGCAGAAAAATGCCCCTCCACAACTACAGATTTAATCATACCAAGCGACCAGCTGGCACTTCAAATTCACGAAAGCTGCGGACACCCCACCGAGCTTGACAGAGCCCTAGGCATGGAAGCCGACTACGCAGGCACAAGCTTCCTCACACCTGACAAACTGGACGAACTAAGATACGGTTCAAAGCACGTCAATATTGTTGCTGACGCAACGGTTCCAGGTGGGTTGGGTACATTCGGATATGATGACGAAGGGACAGCCGCTAAGAAAGTCTATCTTGTGAAAGAAGGCATATTCGTCGGCTATCAGTCTTCGCGGGAAACCGCAGCGTTACTTAAGCTGAAAGAAAGCAGCGGTGGCATGCGAGCAGACTCACCTTTGGCCATACCCCTGATTCGAATGACAAATATCAACTTGCTGCCAGGCGACTGGAAAGCAGAAGAACTTATTGAAGACACGCAGAAAGGAATTTTGATGCAGACAAACAGGTCATGGAGCATAGATGACAAACGACTGAACTTTCAATTTGGCACCGAAATCGGCTGGGTAATCAAAAAAGGGAGCAAGGAAAAAATGATTAGAAATCCAACATACACTGGCATCACACCGCAATTTTGGGGTTCATGCGACGCTGTAAGTAAAGATGATTGGTTGATGTGGGGAACACCTAATTGTGGCAAAGGAGTGCCTGCACAAGTTATGTATGTTGGACATGGTTGCGGCACGGCTCGTTTTAGAAAAGTCAGAGTGGGGCTAATCAAGTAAAAAAGGAGTGAAAACGGGTATGGCCGCAAAAAGACTGTTAGAAATCGCTGAAAAAACCGTTGAACTTGCATTAGAGCATAAGGTAGACCAAGCACAAGCTGCTGCATTTTTCGTAGACTCTGCGTTAACACGATATGCTAACTCGCAAATCCATCAGAACGTTGCCTCAAAAAAAGGTGGAGTGGCGATAAAAGTAGTTGTTGGCAAGAAAGTTGGGACATTACGTGTTAATTCCTTTGAGAAAAAACAAATCGAAGAAGCGATGAAAAAAGCCATCAAATTCGCCCAAGTAACACCCCCAAATAAAGACTTTAGAAGCCTCCCCAAGCCAATGAAGTGGACACTGATAAAAGGAACATTCGATAAGAAAACGGCAGAATGTACACCAGACTTTAGAGCTGAAAAAGTAAAAGAAGCCATCGAAACAGCACACTCAAAATCCCAATTGGTCAACGCAGTTGCCGGATCCTTTTTCACAGGATCTTTCGCTTTCGCTGTTGCCAATTCACTTGGAATTTCGGCTTATGCAAAAATCTCATCAGCCTCCCTGCAGACAACCGTTATCTCAAAGACAAAGGATTCGCAGGGGTTTGGATCAGCAGAGCAGCATTCTAGGCGGATAAAAGACATCGATCCCGTGAAAATTAGTAGTCAAGCAGCAGAAAAATCAGTAAAAAGCGTGAATCCAAAGAAAATTCCCACTGGAGAATACGAGGTAGTTCTTTCGCCCCGAGCTGTGGCAGGACTTCTCATGTATCTTGCATACATTGGTTTTTCAGCAACAACCTATCAAGACGGACAATCCTTCGTTAAATATAACTTGAACAAACAGGTGTTTGACAAAAAACTGAACGTAAAAGACGATCCAAGAGACGCAAAGACGCTGTATTCCTTTCCAGTAGATGGCGAAGGTGTTCCAAAAAAGAAGATGCAGCTTATTGAGAACGGCAAAGTCTCGGCAGAGAGCATTTGTTATGACTCCTTTACTGCTGGAAAAGAAGAGGGTAAGAAGAGCACTGGACACGCATTGCCTCCGATATTCGGGTTTTATGTAAATAGACCTATGCCTTTCAACGTCTTAGTAGCTTTTGGTGACTCGTCTATGGAAGAAATGGTACAGGAAACAAAACATGGTATATTTGTGACAAGATTTCACTACACCAATCCGATTGAGCCAACCAAAGCAATTCTCACTGGGCTAACAAGAGACGGCACGTTTCTCATCAAGAAAGGTGAAATCACCAAACCAGTAATGAACCTACGTTACACAGATAGCATGCTATCGGCTCTGAAGGGAATCCCGATGATTGGCAAACATCGTGAAATAGTGGAAGAGGTCACGGCACCTGCAATGAAACTGCAGAAACTCCGCTTCACCGGAATAACCCGATACTGATGCGCGGACCCTGCTTCTTTCTCGATCTTCCTAAGGGCATTTCGCATGCTTCTTAGGTGCGGGTACACTTACTCGTTGCGTTCGTCAAAAAGTGAGCGGTGGTGGGATTCGAACCCACCACTAAGTGGAGATGTCTCCCGAATTCCCGCATACTCCCCGTTTTTTTAACTTAAAATAGAACTTTATTTCATAAGCTTTAATTTGAGATCGCGCTATCTTATGTTGGGAGAAGAACAAATTGTTTAGAAGATTTTTTTCTGGAATGATGCTAACGTTGCTTCTAATAAGCATTTTAACATTGGCGTTTAACATTCAGCCAGTTAGAGCAACAACAATTATTGTCCCAGACCATTATTCCACGATACAAGAGGCTATTCACGCGGCGAGTTCTGGAGATACGATACTGGTGAAGGCAGGAACATACAGCGAAAATGTAGTAGTGAACAAGCGTTTAACCATCACATCGGAAAGCGGGGCTGATGTAACCATTGTTCAGGCAGCAAACCCAGCAAAGCATGTCTTTCAGGTTGATACCGTGGATTACGTGAATATAAACGGGTTTACGGTGAGGGGGTCGAAAGGTAGCCCGGGTGTACGACCATCTGGAGCGGGAATATGTCTCTTTTATGCAAATCACTGCAATATTTCTAACAATGTCGCTTCAGACAATCAGGATGGGATCTTCGTCTCTTGGTATTCTTCTGACAATATCTTAACAGAAAACAAAGCAAACTTGAACAGTAGAAATGGAATTTTTCTTTATGGTTCTTCCAACAAACTGAGAGACAATACAATGTCCAATAATGCCTTCAACTTTGGAATTGGAGGGGGAGATTATATTCACGATATAGATACAAGTAACACTGTGAATGGGAAGCCCATATACTATTGGGTAAATAAGCAAAATAAAGAAGTCCCAAGTGATGCCAGATATGTAGGGATTGTAAACTGCATAAACATAACCATAATGGATTTAGTCTTAAGTAATAATGAGCAGGGAGTGTTATTTGTTAATGTAAATAATTCAAAAATAAAGAATGTAAATGTAAGGTCGATGAAAGAGTTTGGGATATACCTTAAATCTTCGTCTAACAACATCGTAGCCAATAATAGCATTAATTCGAGTAGTCGCCTTTCTGGAATCGGACTTTCCTCTTCTAACAACAATTCCGTAATCAACAACATCATCTCAAATAATCAAGATGGAATTCGACTCTATGGCAGCAACAACAACACGATTTCTAACAACCATATATTAAACAACCGCCGTGGGATCTTGCTCTCCAGTTCTTCTAACAACACCATAACCACTAACATTGTAAACTCAAACAATGGCACAGGAATCTACCTCGAATATTCTTCCAGCAACAACGCTGTAATAAACAATAACGTCTTGAACAATATGTACGGAATTGCCTTCTACTCATATGGTCCTTTAAATAACACCATTTACCTCAACAACTTCAATAATACCAACAATGTAGGTTACAGTACCTATGCTTCAATTGGTAAATGGAACTCGCCATCACCAATAATCTACACTTATAATGGTAGCACATATACGAACTATCTCGGCAACTACTGGAGTGATTA
>JAGLZW010000050.1 GCA_023131225.1 Candidatus Bathyarchaeota archaeon
AATTATGAAGAAGCAATTCGCGATTTTGTACTGGAAGCGTCTGCAAACGCTGAAACAGTTATAGTATTTACCAGCAAAGGCAGCGTAGTTCATACGATTCTGAGTGGACAAGAAAATGTAAAGCTATTACTATTGACTCAACTTGCATCTACTCCAAAGACCGACAGATACACTGATGCGATTTTGATACCTGCGAACAACACATCTCTTCTTCTCGACGCTTTGAATAAAACTCTTAAAAGTCACCCTGATGGGAATTTCAACCTTGTTTTTGATAACTTGACAAGCCTCATTCTACAGGTAGGATTTGAGAAAGCATGCAATTTCGTGCGCTACGCCTTAGAAATGTTAAGTTCGATAAACGCCACTGCCATATTTCTGTTTAACCCTAGTGCTCATGACGAGAAGGTTGCTTCAAGTTTGAGAAACTTTTTCAGCAATCAAGTAACCTTTGAAAAAGGAGGATTAGAAATTATTAAGTTGCCTGAGGTATTAATGAAAGCGTAAAGAAGCGAGGGATGTTGATGATAAGAGGAATCGAGTTTGAAAAATCGCTTATGAAGACTATTGATGTACAGCTTAAACAGGTTTTTGGAGATACGGGGACCTCGGTCATTTACAACTATTTACAGAGTGCTCTTTCGTTGCGGCAAGAGGATATTCCGAAAAAACTGGAAACTTTCGCTGAAGGATTGGACAGATTCCTAAGTTCTGGGGCAAGAGTGGTGGAAAAAGTGATTTTGGATTGTCTTTATTCCGACTTTGGACAAGAGTTTCAATTTAAGGAAGGTTACACATTTGTTGATTATGTGAATGTGTTGAAAACAACGGTGAATCGAGACGGCAGGTAAAGAGCATACACATTGTTGTTTGGGACTTTTGAGCAAATGCCAGTTTAAGGTTTTCCTTAAGGTTTACAAAGAACTAGTCTTGTCCGTCGCGTAAGTTTTCTTCAAAACGTGTCGAAGGAAGGGTTGAGCAGGTGCGGGGGGCGGGATTTGAACCCGCGAAGGCCTTCGCCAGAGGATCTTAAGTCCTCCCCCTTATCCTTGGGGTTTAGATGCCCGATTTAGACCTGGCTTGGGAACCCCCGCGCTGTTGTTTATTGATGTTGGATCGTGGTTTTTAATTTTAGTGTTGTTTGAAGATATAGGGCAGGATTGCGCGGAGATCGTCACTTTTGATTGTTATGTTTGCATGTTTTTCTATGCCTTTATTGGTTGGGTTGAAGGCTATGGCAAGTGCGACTTTTTTGAAGAGGGGTACAAGTGTGGGGTCGTCGCCGACTGCTGCGCATTCTTTGGGTTTGAGGTTGAATTTTCGGAGGATGTGAGGTAGGTGTTTGTCTTTGTTGTGGAATGACACGTTTACTTCTACTCCGCCTGTTAGGATGCCGTCTTTTGTAATGAGGGTGTTGGCTGTGTAGCCATTGACGCCTGTTTCTTTTTGGATTCTTTGTGCGACTTGGGTGAGCCCAGCGCTTAGGAGGTATGTTTCAATGTTGTTCTGTCTAAGAGTGGTTATGGTTTGTCTGGCGCCTTTTGTATAAGGCATTTGGTTGATGATTTGGCTGATTTTGGCTATGGGTTGGTTTTTCCAGAGGGCGGCGTCCTGTTGTGCCCATTGTTTGTAGGTGATTTTGTTTTGGAAGAATTGGTTGTGGTGTTTTTTGGCTTGGTTCCATGTGCCTAGGTTTTGGTGTAGATGTTGCCAGCTGTAGGTTTGGACGATTGTACCGTCGATGTCAAAGATTACGAGTTTGATTGTCATTGTCAGGTTTGTTTTGTGTAGTGGGGTTTTAAAGTGTTGTTGGCGGGTTTGTTGGTGTGTGTTTGGCGTTGTGGAGAGGCTGTCTTATTCGGTTTTTGATAGGGAAGATGGCGTTTTTTGTGGAATTATTTATATTGTGTCAGAGAGGATTTGTAAGAATGCGCGTGATGGTCATGGCGGGCGTCTTAGGTGAGGAGGAGCGGCGTAGACATAGGGGAGTGTGTATTGATTGTGGCAATGTCTTGGAGCTGTACATGTTGGACTTGAAGAAAGGCCGCCGGATTTTACAGTGTACACATTGTGGCTTGTATCATTTTTACAAGAAGGACTTGTTTGGGAAGTGGAAGGTTGTGAAAGCGGCGAAATACCCGGACCTATGGAGATGAAGGGACAAAATCTCTAAACACTGTTTCCGAACTTGTCAAGAAAAAGCTGTTTATAGAACAATTCTGAACCTGCACTGATCGTCTCCTTTTATGATTGATTTTTCCATAATGACCCCAACTGGTCGTCCCAATACTCCCTCGAACAACTCCTTCGCCCATCCTCGAGAGCAGTTGCAGTATGTTGCTGAGAGTTTCCTAGGTGGAATCTTGTTCACATGCGAACAGTAGCATTTTGGCTAAATAATATACACTTTATCTCCATCAAGGTGAAGATGCTTGTAAACTTTCCCAAACTCATCTAGAAACGCATCAATGTTCTTCGATTTTTGATAGATGCCCTGCGCCTTCCTAACAAAACCTCGCGATTGACATTGTCGCCTGCATTGCTCCTACACTTTGGCTCGTGTTTTCTCATTAATATGCTCATCTAATCCAGCTATTAGATGAATTATCCATCTTTCCATACGTTTGCTTATTCTAACCACTTCTCAAGAATTACTTGCAATGCCAAGTTTTCATTTAATGCTCTGCTGTTTTGCGCGCAAATGCAAGCTATATATAGTCCAAGGAGAAAGTAAAGCCAAAACGAACAAAAGAGGTAAAATACGTGACAAAGGGTACAGTGGTGAGATGGCTCGGCGGGAGAGGCTACGGGTTCATTAAATGCGAAGATGGCAAAGAAATCTTTGTTCATAACTCGGATATCCAGGGCAAAAGCAGCCTCAGAGAAGGAGAAAAAGTAGAGTTCGAAGTGACAGACACAGGTAGAGGACCAAGAGCCGTCAAAGCTAAACCGATTTCTGAATAAACCGAGAACATTTGTCGAAGATTCAAAAATTGGTTTAAATTATCGGGGTTTAAGTTTTTCTTCTGATTTGTAGACTGGTTCTACCTTTCCCTAAAGCGCGCACTGAAAACCTTTCAACAATCCGTCTTGTTATCTCGAGGTTTCCTTTTGAAACCTCTTTTTGAATGCTTTTTCTCGCCACTTTTCTTTCCAACTCTTCCATCCCGTCTTTACCAGCTTTTCTCTGATTTTGGGTTTTTCCGCAACCCATTCTAGAAGCGTCCAGAAACGTCTCTTGTCTCCCAGTCTTTCTGTTGGCACTCCCACTTCTTTGCACCATTCTACGTAGCTTCTCTCAACCAACTCTTGGAGGTCGCCAGCGATTTGTACTTCTTCCATGTTGAATCCCCGATCTCGCAGGTGTCTACGTATGCTGGAGAGAACATATCCTGAGCAGACCTTGAAACGGGTTTCCCTGTCAGGCTGCATCACCTCAACGATCTCCTCGGCAATCTTCACGGCGTCATCCAAGTACTGTTTATTTTCGAAGTTGGGCGGCTGGAAGGAGGAGACCGAGATTCTGCGTTCCATGTACCTGCGTTCTGGAAGTTTGAGGGCGCCGATTACCACGCCTAAAATAAGGTCTCCCCATCCAGCATCATCTATCAAAATCTCCTTTCTAGACAGAAACCGATCCAACTCCATAACCTACGTCACCAAGATCTTCAACAAATTGGCTCTTTTCAAGCCGTTTATGTTTATCTGCCGACCATATATACGGCCTCTCCATCAAACAGTAAGGAATAAATGTGTAAAAACCTTCTCTAAGTGTTTCTTTTATATCGCCGGGGATGTCTTCGACATTTGCGTGCGCTTAATTTTGAGAACATGCGTGGAACATATTTAAAACACGATGACTTTAGTTTGGTAGAGTTTTTTTATGCCGCTGGTTAAGCCTGTTGTTAAGATCGAGAACGTCGTTGCCTGCGCCGCCCTGAAGCATGGGATCGACTTAAGCGCGGTGGTGAAGGCTTTTCCAATGGTTAATTATCAGCCAAAACGATTTCCCGGGCTGGTCTTTAAGCTGAAGAGGCCGAGAACAACTACCCTGATTTTCAGCACTGGCAAGATGGTTTGCACAGGAGCCCGATCCGGGAGGGATGCAGTGAGAGCTCTGAAGAAGGTTGTTGAAACCTTGAATAAGGGCGGAATAATAATCAATGGCAAACTTGAAATAGGAATAAAGAACATCGTTGCCACCGCAAGCCTCGATGCATGCATGTAAAATACATGTGTGAAGGGGATAAGCAAATCAGGTTCCTTCCCTATAATAATTAGTATGCTTGAGGAGTATTTGGTTTTCACTGGAAGACCTAATGCAGGTAAGAGCAGCATCATCAGAGAAATTGTAGGCTTAGATGTAGTAACCGGAAAGCGTCCGGGAACAACACGAAACATATCGAAATATCCTTTAAACAGTAGCCTAGTTCTTGTAGACATGCCTGGTTTTGGCAGGATCATGGGTATCTCTAAGCGCTTAGAGAATATGAGGAAGAATCGGATCATCCGTTTCTTAGAGTCTAACGCTCAAAACATAGCCTTAGCTATCCACGTTCTCGACATATCCACGTTCCTAGAAATATCATGGCGTTTGGAAAAGAAGGGGATAATCTCGATAGATGTTGAGATGATCCAGTTTCTAGCTAAGACGTTACGTGAGTTTCCCTTGGTGGCGGCTAACAAAATAGATAAGACCGACAAGAAGGAAATAGATGCTAACCTAAAAGAGTTCATGCACAGGATCAGCAACGGACATATCTCAGCTGTTGCGGATAAAGTGTTCCCAGTGAGTGCAAAGACTGGAGAAGGATTAAGCGCCTTAAAGAGCGCGATTCACGAGAAGTTGGTAGCAAAGGGGTATAGAACGCCGTTTAAAGTGCGATGAATTCGAGCTTTAGTAATATCGTAGAATCTTGGAGTATACTCTGCGGTTATCTTGTAAATAACAATAATTTGCGCGCGCACATTTTTTTCATGAATTCCGCAAAGCCCTTCTTCATCCATATATATTACATCCCAGAAACCAATAATCTAACATATTCTCGGTATTGGATCACCTACTGGTGTCGGTAAAATTCGTCTGCCTCCAACTACTGTTTCCATAGCTACCAAGTTAAACTCGTCAGTGGTCTTACCTATAATCTCTGCATCTTTTCCTTCTTCAGTAGCTTTCAACGCCTCTAAAACTTTTTCAGCCATCTTTTCCACAACCCCAATGATCACTTTTCCTTCATTTCCAACTTCCAACGGGTCAATTCCCAACATCTCGCATGCTGCCTGCACATCTTTCCGAATCGGAATCTTATCCTCATGCACCAGAATTCCTACACTTGCTTTCTTACTCCACTCATTCAAAGCGTTCGTCAACCCTCCTCGGGTGGGGTCCTTCATGGATACAATGCCTCCAACATCTAACACCTCTCCAATCATATGATTCAAAGGCTTAACATCTGACATGATCCTGCTACCAAACGCCAACCCTTCTTGCGCCGACAAAACAGCTAATCCATGATCACCGACCGTTCCAGACAAAATAATCTTGTCACCAGCCTGCAGATTTTTATCCAAGATCCAACGTGTGCCAAATTGGCTTCTATACTTCCTCACGACAGCCAAATTATGATCTAAAGCCTTACTCCGCCTGCCAATCCCGCTCATATTCACCACTAAACCTCCAAGGCTGCCTTTCTCTACAACTTTCGTATCTCCAGTCACCACAAAAACATCTGCCTCCTCACACGCGGCTTTCATACTTACCAAAACGCGTTCTAAATCGGTAAACGTCAACCCTTCCTCCAACACAAACCCACAAGCCAAGGCTACAGGCTCAGCTCCCAAAACAGCCAGATCATTCACCGTTCCAGCCACTGCTAACCTGCCAATATCCCCACCTGGAAAAAAAATCGGGCGAACAACATGAGAATCACTCTTAAATACCACACCGTCCACAACAGCCGCGTCATCCAATACCTCTAACCCCACCTCAGCTCCATTAAAACCGCCAAGATAAGGCAAAACATACTTCTCAATCAACTTAGCCATCACCGCACCACCAGCACCGTGAGTCATAGTAACTCGCTCGCTTTCAGACATGTTACGTCCCTACAAAACCCATATTACAAAACTTCATCCACATAAATACATCGAAAAGCCGCTAAAACCCAACCGAATCTCTTTTATCCCACCGTTTCCATATAGAAACAGGCGGAAAAATAGACAAAAATATGTAAAAAATACATCACGACAAACCTCGCCACAAAACCAGAAACAACTACAAACGACACAGTAACTCTTATATCCCAAAACTCCGCTTCTAAAACAATTTGGCGAAAATACAAACGCCAAAGAGTAGATGCAGCCTTCAATCAAACGATTGCAAGGTGAAGAATGCAAGTGAGCTCAGAAAATGGGCACATCAAGCTCACAATGAACACCACACAGGAGCAAGCCCAAATTGCCAACAAACCTACACTAAACAAACACCTATTCACCTACACGCCAAAAAAGCTCGATATGCTACGCCGTCTGGTGAATGGCCAGGCTTGAACGCTGAAGAAGGGCGCGGCAAGCAGCGAAACGCCTCGGGTAAGCGCACGCAGCTGTAGAACCGAGGATGCCCAAATGAGACTTCTTGTTATGGTTCCTTCGGGAATCGTGACACTCCAGCAATGGAGGGGGAACCCCCTGAACTGAAACATCATAGTAAGGGGAGGAAGAGAAACTAACTAGGATTCCCTGAGTAACGGCGAGTGAAACGGGAAAAGTCCAAACCGAATCTTGTA